>JBOGJB010000022.1:0-5006 GCA_050745085.1 Vicinamibacterales bacterium | reverse complement strand
TCGCAGGAGACACGCGGCCCGAGGCGGCCGGCGCCCGGCGCGACGTGGCCGCGGCGCTCGGCCGGCTGCCGTATCCGGAACTTCGCCCGCTGTTGATTCCGCTGCTGTACGACCCGGATCCGGCGGTCGCCGAGGAAGCGCTCCGCACCGCGAGGACGCTCGGGTCGCACGACTTTCTGTTCGTGCCGACGCTCGTGTCGCTCCTGCGCAACCGGCGGCTGAAGAGCGCGGCGCGGGAGGTGCTCGTCAGCTACGGCGAGCCCGTCCTGGACGTCCTCAACCACTTCCTCCGCGACCAGGACGAGGACGTCTGGGTCCGCCGCCACCTGCCCGCGACCATCGCGCAGTTCGAGACTCAGCGCGCGGTGGACATCCTGACCGGGGCGCTCGCGGAACCGGACGGGTTCCTGCGCTACAAGGCGGTGGCGGGGCTCGAGCGGCTGCGGCGCGCGCGGCCCGAGCTGACCTTCCCACGCGAGCGGATCGAAGCGCTCGCCCTTCGCGAGGGGCGACGCTTCTTCATGTACCTGACGCTCGACCACAACCTGACGCGCGCCCGCGCCGGGCGCGCCGGGAAGGACTTCCTGCTCGCGCACGCCCTGAAGGAGAAGGTCCGCAGGACGTCCGACCGCGTGTACCGGTTGCTCGCCCTGCTCTATCCCTGGAAGGACATCGCGGCGGCACGCTGGGCGCTCGAGCGCGGAGACGCTCGCGCGCGATCGAGCGCGTCCGAGTACCTCGACAACATCCTGACCGGTGCGCTCCGCAAGCGTCTCATGACGGTCCTCGAGGACATGCCGCTCGAGGAGAAAGTCCGCAAGGCGCACGTGCAGCTCCGGTCGCGGCCGCGCGATCTCGAGGAGACGCTCCTCGAGCTGATCAACGACGAGGACCAGGTCGTGTCGGCCGCCGCGATCGATCTCGTGCGCGAGCTGACGCTGTGGGCGCTCGAAGACGACGTCGAGCACGTCCTCGCGCACCGGGACGTCAAGGACTGGTACGTGTTCGAGGCTGCGTCGTGGACGCTGGCCGCGCGCCGCGTGGGCGAGGCGCGCCGGCGCGATCTGTGGCTCGAGCCGCTGCCCGCGGTCGAGATCGCCTCGCGGCTGAGACGGCTCCCGCTCTTCGCTTCGCTCTGGGTGGACGAGCTCTTCCGGATCGCAAGCGCCGGACGGCAGACGCGGAACGAGGGTGGCCGCGTGCTGCTGCAGGAAGGCGCCACGCCCGAGGCGGTGCACGTGCTGCTCGACGGCACGTGCGTGGCGCGCGGTCAGGGGGAGGGGACGCGCGAGATCGAGGCGCCCGCGACGCTCGGCTTCGAAGAGGCGCTCGCAGGGCGGCCGATGGCGGAGACGGTCCGCTGCTCGGGCCCGACGGTCACGCTGTCGGCGCCGGCCGACGCCGTGCAGGCGCTGCTCGCCGACAACACGGATCTCGTCGAGGGGCTGTTCCGCACGCTCGTCGAGGCCGCGCCGGTCACCGCGGCCGACGCGCGCGCGGTCATCAAGGGAGCCGCACCGCAGGATCTCCAGGCGCTCGCGGCGGACGGCCTGACCCCGGTCGAAAAAGTCTTCGTGCTGCAGGCGGTGCCGGTCTTCGCACGCGTGTCCGCAGAGGAGCTGCTGCAGATTGCCGCCATCGCGCGCGAGACGAAGCTCGAGCCGGAGACGCCGCCGGCGGCGGCGGGCGATGCGGCCGCGATCGTTGCGGTCATCGCCGGCGAGCTGTCGGTGGAGCCGCCGCCGCAGGATCCGCGCGACCCGGGTCCTCGATCGCAGGTGCTGACCGCCGGTCCCGGCGATCTCGTCGGCGTCTACGAAACGATGGCGGGGCTGCCGTTCGGCCGCACGATCCACGTCACGCGGCGCGGCAGCGCGCTCCGGATCGAGCGCGCGGACCTGTTCGACCTCGCCGCGCAGCGTCCGGCGCTGCTCCAGCAGATGTTCGGGGCGTTGTTCAGGTCTGAAGAGACGGTCGGTTCGACGGTCTGATTCAGCGATCGCCCTCGAGCGACACGCGCTTGAGCACGAGCTCGACGCTGACGAATGCGTCCACGACCGCCGGATCGAAGTGCGTGCCCTTGCCCTTGACGATGAACTTGACGGCGTCGTCGTGCGACATCGACGGACGATACAGGTTTCTGGCGACGACGGCGTCGTACACGTCCACGATCGCCATGACCCTGCCCGCGACGGGAATCTGCGTGCCGCGCAGACCTTGGGGGTATCCGGTTCCGTCCCAACGCTCGTGATGGGTATAAACGATGTCCTTCGCCATCGCGAGCGTCACATCATCCCGCGCTCCAACCCGCTGCTGCGCCTTGAGAATGACGTCGCGGCCGAGCACCGGATGCTTTCGCATCTCCGCGAGCTCGTCCGGCGTGAGGGGGCCCGGCTTGTTGAGAATGGCGTCGGGAATGCCGACCTTGCCGATGTCGTGGATCGGCGCCAGGCTCGACAGCAGATCGATCCGTTCGGGGGTGAGATAGTCGCGGAAGTCCGGATGCGCGGCGAGCTCGTCGGCGAGCAGCCTGGCGTATTGCTGCGTCCGGCGTGAATGCCGGCCCGTCTCGGCGTCCCTCGTCTCGGTCAGCGACAGCAGCGTCTGGACCATCAACCGCTGGGCGGCGGTCTTGTCGCGGCCGGCGCTCTCGGCTCGCCCGCGTTCAACCGTGAACTTCGCCAGCGTCATGACGGCGAGCCCGGCGATCACGCCCATCGTCGGGAACAAGGGGGAGATGAACATACCGCCGCTCGAGAGCAGCCACACGGCGCCCAACCACAGCGCGGCGACACAGCCGACGGCCCCGACCAGTCCCGACACGATGCCCGTCCTCGCGACCAGCAGTGCGACCGCGAGACCCAGCACGAGCCCGACCTGGCTCTCGAGAATCGCTCCAAGCTGGGATCGCCAGAGGAAGTCCAGCTCCAGCAGGTTGTCCGCGACAGTGGCCTGCACCTCCACTCCGGCGAACAGCGTATCAAGCGGCGTCGCCACGACCTCGCGCGTTCCGAGGGCCGTCGTCCCGACGAACACGATTTTGCCGCGTAACATCCCGCCGGGCACCTGGCCACCCAGTACGTCTGCGGCAGACACGTACGGGAATGTTCTCTTCTTGCCTCGATAGCGCAGCAGGAGATTGCTCTTCCCGTCGACCGGCACGATCCGGTTGTCGAGTGTCAACGAGGAAGCATTCACGTGCGAGACCCGGAGCGTCATGTCGCGCGTGCCGGTCGCCGCCGCGACCGCCGCGAGCGCGAGCCCTGGATACACGCGGCCGTCGAGCTCGACCAGCAGCGGCACGCGCCTGAGAATGCCGTCGGAGTCGGGGGCCGCGTTCAGGAACCCCGAGGCGCCTGCCGCCTGCACCAGCGCCGGGAGGCTGCACACCGCGCCTGTCGCCTGAAAATACGGCGAGTCCCCGGTCTCCTCCCTGGGGTGAAGCACAGCGATCCCGACCGGGTGCATGACGCACGCGCTACGCGCGCGCGCGGCCGGGTCGAATGTCATCGCGTAGCCGAGCACGACGCGGCCCTCGCGAAGCCGATCCGCCAGCATATCGTCAGGAGTCGCTCCGGAACGGTCGGATTCGGCGAAGACGATATCCAGCGCGATGATCGCTGCGCCCCGCTCACGCAGACGCGCGATCAGGTCCCCGATGAGATCGCGGCGCCACGGCCACTGGCCGATCGTCGACAGGCTCCGCTCATCCACGTCGACGATGACGACTCCGGTGCCCGGCGGCTTCGAGCGGGCCGATCGCATCAGGGTGTCGTATACCGTGTGGTCGAGGCGGGCGAGAAACGGGGGGCGATAGATCGCCAGAACGGCCGCGATGAGGACGGGGATGACGCCGCACAGGAAAACCAGACGGCGACGAGTCGGGCCGGCTGCGTGCGATCTCGTCAAAGCGAACGATTATCTCACCACGATCTCGACGCGGCGGTTGCGGGACTCCGGAGTGTCGTCGGGTGTCGAAATCAGCTGATCGGCTTCGCCGTGGGACGTGATCTCGATAAGGGAGGCGTCGAGGCCGACCTCCACGAGCAGGTTGCGGACGAACGTCGCCCGCTTCCGACCGAGTTCGATGTTCGCGGGTTGCGCTCCCATCGTATCCGTATGCCCGACGACGGCGACCTCCGGGAAGGAACGCTCTTTGACCGTCTTGAGGACCTCGGGGACCAGCGCCCGGGATCCGTCGGTCAGCTCGTCGGACTCGAACTTGAAGAACAGGAGGAAGTGTCGTGGCGCGGGCGGGAGAGCGGACAACACGTCGCCGAACAGGCGCTTCACCTCCGACTCGCTCATCTTCGTCACCGGGCGCGGGGAAAGGTTCGGCGACGCGACCGTCGAGTCGTGCGCGGCGGTCAGGTCCACCATCCCGGCCTGGTTCGAGACGCGCGCCCGCCCGGTCCGTCCGCTGCCGCCATTGTCATCATCCGGGAGCAGGACGACCAGCACCTGCCCGGAAGGTGCGACTTCCGGGGCTTTCCTCGTGCCGCAGGCCACCGCCAGCGTTGCGGCGAGGGTCGCCACGAGGACAGGGCGCGATCGTCCGCTCGTCACTACTCCTGGACCCGGAAGATCAGGCTGGTGCCTCGCACGCCCACGATCGCCGCCGGCGTTTCGAGACGGATCGAGTCGGGCGCGAGCTTCGCGATCCGGCCCGAGACGTACGCCGCCACGCCGCGAACGAACCTGAGCACCATCCCGACGTCGCGGCCGGGCTCGTAGGCAAAGCGCTCGAGGCGCACTTCGCTGCTCGGACCGAGCGAGAGCCGCGTATCGTCCTTCAACGTGACGCCGATGTTCCCATCGGGGCCGGTCCGCAGCCCGTCAGCCGCGAAGACGACCTGTCCGGCCTGCGCCGGGATGGTGTCGCCGCCGCGGACGATGAACGCCGTGCCTGATGCGACCTTGATACGTCCCGCGGCAGCCGGCTGCTGGGCAACCGCAGGCGTGGCGGCCGCGACGACGAGGGCGAGGACGCCGACCGACCATCGCAG
>JBOGJB010000021.1:0-6893 GCA_050745085.1 Vicinamibacterales bacterium | reverse complement strand
CAGCGAAGCATCCCGCCATGCTCGTCTATCTCGATAACTTCCAGTCGATCGGACCGAATTCACGCGGCTCGCGGGCGGGCCGCGGGAACCAGCGGCGCGGACTCAACGAGAACTACGCGCGTGAGCTGCTCGAGCTGCACACCCTCGGCGTGGACGGCGGCTATACGCAGAAGGACGTCGTCGAGGTCGCGCGCGCCCTGACGGGATGGACGATCCAGAACCCGCGACGCGGCGGCAGCTTCCGCTTCGAAGCGCGCATGCATGACGACGGGGAGAAAGTCGTGCTGGGGCAGCGCATCGCGCCCGGCGGCGGAAAGAAGGACGGCGAGCGCGTGCTCGACATCGTCGCCGCGCACCCCTCGACGTCGCGCTTCATCGTGACCAAGCTTGCGCGGCGGTTCGTCGCCGACGATCCGCCGGCGGCGCTCCTGGACCGTGCCGCGGCGCGCTTCCGCGAGACCGGCGGCGATCTGCGCGAGACCCTGCGCGTGATCCTCACGTCCGTGGAGTTCTTCGCGCCCGCGGCGCGACGCGCGAAAGTGAAGACACCGCTCGAGTTCGTCGCGAGCGCCGTGCGGGCGACCGGCGCGGATGTGGACACGTCGCTGCCGCTCCTGCGCTCGCTGCGCGACCTCGGGATGCCGCTCTACATGTGTCAGCCGCCGACCGGCTACGGCGATACGGCGGAGGACTGGGTCAACACCGGCGCGCTCCTCAACCGCATGAACTTCGCGGTCGCGCTCGCCGACGGCACGGTGCGCGGCATCCGCGTCAATCTGGATCGGTTCACGGCCCGGGCGTCCGGTCCGGTGTCGATTGCGGAGTCGCTCCTCGGCGGTCAGGTGTCGGAGGCGACGGCCGCGACGCTGGCAAAGACGAACGAGCCGGCAAAGCTCGTCGCGCTCGCGCTCGGCTCGCCGGAGTTTCAGAGGAGGTAGGAGGTAGGAGGTAGGAGGCAGGAGGCAGGTAGCTATGATCTCTCGTCGCGTGTTCATGAAGAACGGCGGACTGGCGCTCGTCAGCCTCGGCTTCACGCCGGCGTTTCTCGCGCGTGCGGCTGAAGCGGCCGGAGCACGGCGGAAGATTCTGGTCGCGATCTTCCAGCGCGGCGCGGTTGACGGCCTCAACATGATCGTCCCGTACGGCGAGCGCGCGTACTACGCGGCGCGGCCGTCGATCGCGATTCCCCGTCCCGGCGCGGCGGCGGACGCGGCCGTCGATCTGGACGGCTTCTTCGGCCTGCACCCTCGCATGGCGCCGCTCAAGCCGCTCTTCGACCGGCGCGAGCTGGCAATCGTCCACGCGACCGGCTCGCCCGACAGCACGCGGTCGCACTTCGACGCGCAGGACTACATGGAGAGCGCGACCCCGGGCGTCAAGAGCACGCGCGACGGCTGGCTCAACCGCTGCCTGCACGCCCGCGAGCACCGGAGCGCGACGCCGTTCCGCGCCGTCGCGCTCGCGCCGCAGCTCCCCCGTGCGCTGCAGGGAACGGCCCAGGCGCTCGCGATCGGCCGGCTCAACCAGTTCGGGATTCGGGACCGTGCCATGGACGGCGGCGTCGCCTCGTCGTTCGAGTCGGAGTACGCGGCGGCCGCCGACCGCGTGCTGAAAGAGACCGGGAGCGAGGCGTTCGAGGCAATCCGCATGCTCAGAAACGCCGACCCTTCGCGGTACCGCCCGGCCAACGGCGCGCAGTACCCGCGCTCGGCGTACGGCGAGGCGCTCCGGCAGATCGCCCAGCTCGTCAAGGCGGACGTGGGCCTCGAGATCGCGTTCACCGAGACCGGCAACTGGGATCACCACGTCAACGAAGGTGCGTCGACGGGTCAGCTCGCGCTCAGGCTGGACGACTTCGCGCGCGGCATCGCCGCGTTCACCGCCGATCTCGCGGAACGCATGGCGGACGTGCTGGTCCTGACGATGTCGGAGTTCGGCCGCGCCGTGGCCGAGAACGGCAACGGCGGCACCGACCACGGCCACGGCAACGCGATGATGGCGATTGGAGCCGGGGTGCGCGGCGGCAGGATCTACGGCGAATGGCCCGGCCTGGAGTCTTCGCAGCGCTTCGAAGGACGCGACCTCGCGGTGACGACCGACTTCAGGGACGTGTTCGCGGAGGTTGCCGTGCGCCACCTCGCGATCACGGATGCGTCTCCGGTGTTTCCGGGCTTCCGAGTGGATCGCGCGAGATTCAGGGGATTCCTGACGGCCTGAGTTACTGCTGGACTCTGAGGCGGGAGTAGAACTGCTGCACGCGCGCCGGGTCCGCGTCGCGGAACTCCATCCCGGCACGGTAGCGTGGGTCGGTCGGGCGTGGCAGCTCGAACGTCGCCCACGCGACGGCGGCTTGATAGCGCAGGCCCGCCTGCGCATCGAGCGTGATCCTGATCCGCTGATTGGGCTTCAGCACTTCCCACGACAGAACCTGCGCGCCGTGGATCGACAGGTCGATGAGCTGCACCGGCCGTCCGTCCACGACCGCCTCAACCCCGCGCGGCATCTTCACGCGCACGGCGCGCCGCGTGGTCCGCATCTGCATGGGATGCGCGAGCGCGACGAGCGCGCCCGCCGGCATCTGGCCGTGCTGCGAGGTCAGCACCGCCGCCGACTCCGGCGACAGTATCCGGATCTCGACGTGGGCGAGCGACGTGTCGCTCCGCACGCAGTCGACGAGCGCCGCGCCGCGGGACGTGGACGCCACCATCTGGTCGAGAATGACAACGCGCGGACGCCGCTTGAGGATCGCCTCGTACGCGGCGTTCGCGTCGGCGTCGCTGAAGGTGAGCACGTCGCCGGTCCGGCCGGCGTGCGCACACCAGGCCGCGACCAGCTCCTCGGAGCCGACCAGGATGGTATTGAGCGGCTCGTTTCCCACGTCTAGAACACCACTACGTATGTGGAACCGTTCGAGTCTGAGGCCCCACTCGCGGCCCAGTTGACGTCGGTTGAGTAGCCGCACAGGCCGACCGTATATGTTCCGGCCGGCAGTCCGGGCAGAACGGCGGTCATCGGGAAGTTGACTCGCGTATTGCCCACGACCTTGAGACCGTTCGCCCCAAATCCCGACTGAAATATGGGGCCGGCGCCATTTCGATAGCAGATCCACAGGCTCAAGTTGACCGCGCCTGAGCCGTTCGCGCCGAATGCCCGCTGCGACGTCACGAGGATCGACTGACCTGCGGTGATCGTCACGCTCATTGTCGGCGCCAGGAACGCAAGGGCTGGCCCGACGTTGCTCGGTGCGGGAGCCGAGACTTGCCCACCCAGCGTGACGCCTGCCGGACCCTGCGGACCAATCGGACCCTGCGGACCCTGCGGTCCCTGCGGTCCAATCGGACCCACCGGCCCAATCGGTCCCGTCGGACCTTCCGGTCCCTGCGGACCCGCCGGGCCTGCCGGACCCTGCGCTCCCTGCGGACCTTGCGGTCCCGCCGGTCCGACATCACCCGCCGGCCCCTGCGCTCCCGCAGGACCCGGATCACCCTGCGGGCCCTGCGGACCCGCAGGCCCCGCCGGGCCTTCCGGTCCTACGGGTCCTTCCGATCCCGCCGGTCCTGCCGGTCCTGCCGGTCCCGCCGGCCCTGGCTCGCTGTCGCCACTGTACCCGTACGGCACGTAGAACTTGTCCGACTGAGCGCCGAGTTTGCGGCTGCGGGCAACTTTCACGAGGTACATCCCCGGCTCGAGTTGCGGCAGCCGAACCGTGACCGCCGAGTCGCCGCCCAGGATGACGTCCAGGTAAAGGTCGTCGAGGTAGACAACCGGGTTGTTGCCGAAGTTGTACCCGAGAAGCTGGAGCGTCCCGTGCTCCAGGTCAACCTTCGCCGCCACAACCACGAGCTCGTTCGGCCGCGGCTGTCTATCGTCCGCTGCGAGGCGCGCGCCGAGAATCAAGGTCGCGGTCACGACCGCGAGGACGAACCGACGGGGGCTGGACCGTTTTCCGGTTCTCATAGCCTTCTCCCCACGCTTTGACGGGCCTCCACCACCCCCATCGACATGGCAAACCCTTCGCCCAGATCCAGCCCAGGCTAGGTATTGCTGTATAAGTGCTTATTATTCTGTATTTTACAGGTTCGGGCCGAGAGGTCATCTTTTGGGCGCACGCCCGCACATTGTTACGTTCTTGCACACGGGAATGCCGAACTGCGTAAGGTAGACTGGCGCTGCCGTGCGCATTACGGAATTGCCGACGCCGCAGGTACTTGTTGATTCCTCTCGACTTGCAGCCAATCTCGATAGGATGCAGCAGGCGGCCTCTGCACATGGCCTTGCCCTGCGGCCGCACGCGAAAACCCACAAGAGCCCGGCAATCGCCCGGCTGCAGATCGATCGCGGTGCGGCCGGCATCTGCTGCGCGAAGGTCGGAGAGGCGGAGGTGTTCGCGGCGGAGGGCATCGGCGACATCCGGCTGCCGTATCCGGTCCACCCATCCAACGCGTCGCGCATCCTCAAGGTGATGGAACGCGCGCGCGTGTCGATCATCGTGGACCATGAAGCAGTGACGCGCGCCTGGGCCGAAGCGATGCGGCGCGCGCGCCGCGCGCTCGACGTGCTGGTCAAGGTGGACGTCGGATTCCACCGGTGCGGCATCGATCCTTCGGCGGCAGACGCCGCCGGATTCGTGCGCCGCGTCGCGGAGCTCGAGGGCCTTCGGCTGCGGGGCCTCCTCAGCCACGCGGGGCACGCGTATCTTGCCGGGTCGGAAGAGGATCTGCGCCGGATCGCGGCGGACGAGGCGCGAACGCTGACGGCGCTGGCGCGTCAGACGGGGCTGGAGCTGGAAGAGATCAGCGTCGGCGCCACGCCGACGGCGCGGTTCAGCGTCGGCGAGAAGGACCTGACCGAGATCCGCCCGGGCAACTACGTCTACTTCGATCGCACGCAGGTTGGCCTGGGAGCGGCCCGCTACGAGGACTGCGCCCTCACCGTCCTCGCGCGCGTGGTGTCGCGGCCGTCACGGGACCGGGTGATTCTCGACTGCGGCAGCAAGACGCTCAGCTCAGACGGCGCGCGCGGGTTCCAGCCGGCACCCGGTTACGGCGTCGTGTTGAGGGACCTCGAGTCGAGCGAACCGGACCGGCGGCTGCTCGTCGAGCGCCTGTCGGAGGAGCACGCGACGGTGCGAGTGGTGGAGGGGGAGTCTCCCCTCGAGCCCGGGAACATGGTCCGCGTGCTTCCGAACCACTCATGCGTGGTGTCGAATCTCGTGGATTGCATTAGGATGGTGGACGGCTCGACTGTCGTCGACACGCTGCCGGTCGCGGCACGCGGGAAGATCTCCTGAGATGGTCCGGCTGGAGCCGGACACTACGGCCGGACGCAACGAATGGTGAAAACCAAATCCTCCCTCCCTGGCGAAGCGCTCGGTCTGGTCGAGACCCGTGGTCTCGTCGGCATGATCGAGGCGGCCGACGCGATGGTGAAGACCGCGAACGTCGTCTTCGTCGGCTATCAGAAAGTGGACGCGGGGCTCGTGACCGCGATCGTGCGCGGCGACGTCGCGTCGGTAAAAGCGGCGACCGACGCGGGCGCGGCCGCGGCGCGGAAGGTCGGCGAGCTGGTCGGCGTGCACGTCATTCCGCGTCCGGCGGACGGGCTCGACGACGTGTTTCCGATCGGATAACGCGGCGCCGGCGGGCCGGGCGCGCGCGGGCCGACAGCTCCTTCAGCGGTAGATCCTCCCCCAGCACGAGCAGCGGCTGCGCCGGCGCGCGCAGCAGGTTGAAGATGTCTCCGCCGTTCGTCCGCGCGGACACCTCGCGGCCGTCGGTAAGCAGCGTCACGGGCCCGGCCCCGCCGATGGTCTCGAACAGCCTCACACCGAAACGGCGCTTCAGCGTGTCGAGCAGCCGGCGGATTTTCTGAACCGTGAAGCCGTGCCGCCGCAGCTCGGCGAGCACGAGGAGCTCGAGCAGCTCGACCGGCGTGTACCGCCGTTCCGTGAAGCCGCCTGCCGCGGTCGGCCGAGACGGGATCGCGGGCCGCAACAGTCGCCGCGCATCCCACCACTGAAGCTGCCGCGCGCTCAGGCCCGTGAGCGCCGCCACCTCGCGCGAGCTATAGGTTTTCTTGAGCTCCACCGGCTGTGACCGACGCGACGCCTTCGGCCTCCGGCCTTCGGCATTCGGCATTGTCTAGACCCAGGAAATCCTGTCCGCCTGCTTCGCTCCCGCGAAGTCTTTCTCCGTGAGCCCGCCCGCGCTGTGGGTGCTCCAGGTGAGCGTGACCCGCTTGTAGTTGATGAGAATGTCCGGGTGATGATCCGCTTCCTCGGCATCGAACGCAAGCCGGACGACGAACGAGATCGCTTCGCGGAACGAGCCGAAGGTGTACTGCTTGCGGATGGCGTCGCCGTCGAGCGACCAGCCCTTGAGTTCCTTCAGCCGGGCTTCGGCATCGGTGCGTGAGAGTTTTGGCATGGTGTGACCTCGAATCTGCGTCTATCTGCGTCTATCTGCGGCAAACCTCCCGGGTGAGAACGCGTCCAGTATCGGATCGGTACGCCCTTCGAGGACGAGATCCGCGACGAGCGCCGCGGTGATCGGGGCGAGCAGCACACCGTTTCGGTAATGACCGGTCGCGTACAGAACGCCGTCGAGCCCCGGCGAACGGCCGATGACCGGCAGGCCGTCCGGCGTCGCGGGACGCAGGCCGACGCGCGCCTCCTTGAAGCCGGCGCGCCACGCGTCGGGGAGGATTTCGCACGCGGCGTCCATCAGATCGCGCACTCCGGCGACCGTCGCGCGCTCGTCGAAGCCGACCTCTTCGACCGTGGCGCCGACGAGGAGCGTGCCGTCGCGGCGCGGGACAAGATAGCAGCGCGGCCCCCAGACAATCCGCGCGAGCGGCGCGCGCGGCCAGGCGAGCCGCAGCAGCTGGCCCCGGAC
>JBOGJB010000020.1:0-7678 GCA_050745085.1 Vicinamibacterales bacterium | reverse complement strand
AGTCGATCGTCATGCCGGGCAGCCGCAGCTTGAAGCGGCCGTCCTGGGGCACGCGCTTCTCGGCGATGTCCAGCTCGGCCATCACCTTGACGCGCGAGATGATCGTGCTGTGAAACCGCTTGTCAATCGGTCGCATGGCCGGCTGCAGCACGCCGTCGATCCGGTACTTCACGTGCACCGCGTCGTCGCCGGTCTCGATGTGGATGTCGCTCGCGCGGCGCTGGATTGCGGTGTAGATCGTCGAGTCCACGAGCCGGATGACCGGGCTCGCGTCGCTCGTGATCCGATCGACCGTCAGGCTGTCTTCCGCCGCCGCGACGTCCTCGTCGCGGAGGATCTGCATCTGGAAGCTCTCGGTCGCCTGGTCGAGCACGCGTTGCGAGCTTTCGCTCTTCTTGAGGATCGCCCGGATCGCCGACGGCGTGCCGACCGAAACGCGGATCGGCGTCGCGAGCAGCGCTCCGAGCTCGTCGATCATCGGCAGGTCGGTCGGGTCCGACACGACGATCGCGAGCGCGCCCCCTTCGCGGCGGTACGGGACGAAGCCGTAGCGCAGCATCAGGTCGGCCGGGATCTGACGGAACAGCTCGTGGTCGATGCTGAACCGCCCCATGTCCACGAACTCGAGCCGGTACCGCTCGGCGAGCCGGCGCGCCTGCGCCACCTCGGCCGCCTGCGCCGCCGCGGACGGCTCTTCCGTTGTGTACAGATCGCTGACCGTCTTTGGGTCCATTCCCTCAGGCGGCGCTAAGAGGGCCGCCCTCCATCCGTTTCATGGAGCGCGGGCCTCTCAGGCCCGCGTCACCTCAATACCGACGAGAGCTGGAAGAGCGGCATGTAGAGCGCCAGCAGCAGCGCCGCGATCACCAGCCCCATCGTCACCAGAAGTATCGGCTCCACCAGCGTGACGAACCGGCCCAGCCCGGTTTCGATCTCCTCGTCATAAAAGTCAGCCAGGCTGTTCAGCATGTCCTGGAGCGCGCCGGTGGACTCCCCCACTTCGATCATCTTGATTGCCACGTCGGGAAACTGCCCGCGCTCGTTCATCGCCTGCGCGAGCGCTCGCCCCTCACGCACCTGCTGCGCGGCGGTCTGCAGCTCGCGCGCCATGAACCGGTTCCCGATCGACCGCGCACTGATGTCGAGCGCGTTGACGAGCGGGATGCCGCCGCCGAGGAGCGTCGCCAGCGTCCGCGCCGCCTGCGACGTCGAGTACTTCCGCACCGTCGGGCCGGCCAGCGGCAGCCCGAGCACGACGCGATCGACCCGCACGCGCTGGCCCGGCTGATGCAGCCAGTACCAGAACGCGACGCCCCCGGCCACCAGCGCCACCAGAATGATCGGCAGATAGCTGGACACGAACGACGACACCGCGACGATCACCCGCGTCGACGCCGGCAGCTCGCGGCCAAACTGGTCGTAGAAGCTGGCGAACTCCGGCACGACCTTCAGCATGATGATCGCGACGACGACGATCGAGAGCACCAGCAGGATCGCGGGATAGACGAGCGCGGAGATCGTCCTCCGCCGCACCGCCGTGATGACCTTCGTGTACGCGACGTAACGCCGCAGGACCTGCTCGAGGTTACCGCTCTTCTCCCCGGCGAACAGCGTTGCCGTGTACACGCCCGGAAAGAGGTCCCCCTGCGCCTCGAACGCCTCCGACAACGACGAACCCGCACGGACGCGCTCGTGAATGTCGTCGAGCACCGCTTTGAACATCTGGTTCGACAGCCGCTGACGCAGGATGTCGAGCGATTGAACCAGCGGCATGCCCGCCTTGAGGAGGGTCGCCAGTTCCTGGTTGAAGACCAGGAACTCACGCGAGGCAAGCTTCCGTCGGCGCGGCAGCGCCACACCGGCCAGCCCGAGGCCGCCCGCCTGCCGGATGGCGAGGACGTACAGGCCTTTGTCCTCCAGTTCCCGCCTCAGCCGGGATTCGCTGTCGGCCACATACACGCCTTCGGTCACTTCCCCTGATGGCGTGCCCAGCCTGCAGCGGTACTCCATTAAGCTCTTGTCTCCGTGGAGATTATCGGATCAGGGAAGTATAACATTCAAACACGACGAACACGGGCCCCGACGGGCAAGCCCGGGATAACGCCGTGAAGCCGGCGAGTCCCGTCTTCAGTTAGACCGGATTCGACGCGAACTGGCTGACCCGCACCACGGATCGCACGGATCGCCCGGCCAGGTCACCGCTTGATGAGGGAGAGGATCCTGGAGACGTAGGAGCGGGTTTCGCGGTACGGCGGCATGCCGCCGAACCGATGTACGGCCCCCTCGCCGGCGTTGTATGCCGCGAGCGCGACCGACAGCTCGAACTTCTGCAGCAGAGCCTTGAGGTGACGGATGCCGGCGTCGAGATTCGTGCGGGGGTCGTACAGGTTCCGCGCCCCGTACTGCCGGCCGGTCGCGGGCATCACCTGCATCAGACCTCGCGCGCCTTTGCGCGAACGCGCGCGCGCCTGGAACGCCGACTCCACGTGAACCAGCGCGCGCACCAGGAACGGATCCACGCCATGGACCGCCGAGAGGTTGTCGATCAGCTCGCCGTACGGCACGACCGCCAGCAGGTCGGCCGGCTTTTCCACCTGCGTCGCCGCCTCCGCCTCCGGCTCCGGGTACGCCACCTCGTCCGGTTCGATCTTCTCCACGAGCGTGCGGTCGCACGTCAGCTCGCCGCCGGCGCGGAGCATGAGGACGATCGAGTCCCCGTCAGCCCGATGACCGCGTACCGAGAGTGTGCGGCCGGACGTCAAATGGACGAGCTCGGCCGAAGCCGGCACGGCAGAGACGGCCGTCAGCGCACACGTGCCCAGCGCGAGCCGAACGCTAGAGAACATGAAGCGGAACGCTCAATTTACCACACACTACGCACATCGCGCTATTTCGTCGCGACGAACGCGTGGTAGACGCGGACGCCCAGCTCACGTGTGTCGCTGCCGTGCCCGGGCTTTCCCGCTGGGACTGCAGCCGGCGTAAACGCGCGATCGGTCTGAATCTTGAGTTCGACCATATCCCCCGTGCCGAGCTGGGCCGCGGTGATCGGCAGCCGATGAAGCTTCGGATCGCGTTCCATTGTGATGGTGTGCACGGACTGATCGTTGACGACGATCGTGGCCTGCTGCGGCGGGGTGAAGACGTCCGTGCGGCCATCCGCCTCCAGAAAAAAGACAACGTCCTGCTTCGGGTTGCGGAACGCGAGCGTCGCCGTCTTCTTCGTCCACTCCCACGTCACGTTCGGCTGATCGGGCAGGCTCTCGGCGGCGTGCCAGCCGTCCTTGAAGATCAGAAAGATGTTCTCGGACTGCGGCTGCAGCGTGAACGTCGCGACCTCGTACTCGCGCCGGCCCAAGTCGTTGCCGCCGAGCGGGAGCCGGCGGCCATCGTCCGTGTAGAGCCCGATGCGGACCCGTGTTTCGCCGGTATACGGATAGATGGGCAGCCAGATCAGCCTTTTGTACTCGACCTTCCGGCCGGGCGACCACTGGGGCGTCGGCGGGACCGGCGTGTGATCGTCGCCCCACATGCGCTCCCCTTCGCTGTCCAGGAAGTGCACGAAGACGCGGTAGCTGTCGTCGATCTTCGTCCCCGGCGCGACGTCGAAGCGGTAGGTGATCTCGAGCGGCGCGCCGACCGGCACGCGCGTGCTGCTGAGTGTCACAGTCGCCGTCGCGACCGGCGGCTGATCGTCGGATCCGCGGCGACACGCCGGACCGGCCGCCCCGACACAGACACAAAAGCACGTAAGAAGAAGGCGCGTGACTCTCGAGCCCATCGAGCGCGGCATCTTACTGCGGTTGCCGCACTTCGGGCAATATGTTAGCCTCTGCCGCACACGAACGCGGATCACGCGGACTCAAACAGATGGAAGCTCTCGGCATGATTGAAACGCGCGGCCTGATCGGATCGATCGAGGCGGCCGACGCGATGGTGAAAGCGGCCAACGTCGTCCTCGTCGGAAAGGAATACATCGGCGCGGGGTACGTCACCGTGATGGTGCGCGGAGACGTGGGCGCGGTGAAGGCCGCCACCGACGCTGGAGCCGCGGCCGCCCGCCGCGTCGGCGAGCTGGTTTCGGTGCACGTTATCCCGCGCCCGCACGCCGAGGTCGAGAAGATCATCGCGAAGAAATAGAAATATGGGGTCAGACCCCATTTTTCGGACGACCCCGTCTACATCATGGCCGCCGAAGCCGCACCCGCGCAGACCGACCGCGATCTCACCTCTATTCACGAGGCGCGCACGCTCGCGCGGCGCGCCAAGCAGGCGCTCCCGCAACTCGCCGAGTTCTCGCAGCAGCAGATCGATGCGGTCATCGACGCCATGGCGGCGGCGGCGACGACGATGGCGGAGGCGTTCGCCCGTCTCGCGGTCGAGGAAACCGGTTACGGCGTCGTCGAGGACAAGGTCCAGAAGAACCTGTTTTCGTCGGAGAAGGTGTACCGCTTCATCGGGCCGATCAAGACCGTCGGCGTGATCGGGCGCGACGAGTCGAGGAAAATCGTCGAGATCGCCGAGCCGTTCGGCGTCGTCGCCGCGGTGATCCCGTCCACCAATCCGACCTCCACCGCGATCTACAAGATCCTGATCTCGCTCAAGGCGCGGTGCCCCATCGTCATCAGCCCGCATCCCGCCGCGGTCCGGTGCATCACGCGCGTCGCGGAGGTGATGCACGAAGCGGCGGTCCGTGCCGGCGCCCCCGAGGGATCGATCGGCTGGATGAAGACCGTCACGCTCGAGGGCACGCAGGAACTGATGAGGCACCGCGACGTGGCGGTGATCCTGGCGACCGGCGGCATGGGTCTGGTGCGAGCCGCCTACAGCGCGGGCAAGCCGGCCTACGGCGTCGGCCCGGGCAACGCCCCGGCCTATATCGAGCGATCGGCGGACATTCAGAAGGCAGTCCGCGACATCATCACGGGGAAGACGTTCGACCACGGCGTCCTCTGCTCGTCGGAAAACTCGGTGGTCACCGACGAGGCCATCGCAGAAGAGGTCAAACGCGAGTTCAAGCGCCAGGGCGCGCACTTTCTCGCCCCGGCGGAAATCGACGCGGTCGGGAAAGCGCTGGTCAGCCCGCAGCGCCTGCCGAATCCCGCGCTGGTCGGACGACCCGCTGCCTACATCGCGGAGAAGTCCGGCGTCACCGTGCCGAAGGACACGACGGTCCTCATGGCCGAGCTCGCCGGCGTCGGCCGCGACCATCCGCTGTCGATCGAGAAGCTCTGCCCTGTCCTCTCCTTCTACGTCGTGAAGGACTGGACGCAAGGTTGCGAGCGCTGCATCCAGATTCTCCGGTACGGCGGCATGGGGCACACCATGTCGATCCACTCGAAGAACGACGACGTGATCCTGCAGTTCGGCCTGCGCAAACCGGCGTTCCGCATCGTCGTCAACACGCCGACCACACACGGGTCGGTCGGATTGACGACGGGACTCGATCCGGCGATGACGCTGGGGTGCGGCGGCTGGGGCGGGAACATCACGTCGGACAATATCTCGCCGCGGCACCTGCTGAACGTGAAGCGCCTGGCGTACGAAGTCTCGCCCGCGTCGCCGCGCAAGGAGATCGCCCGGCGCACCGGAGGTGGGGCCACAGTTCCAGCGGCCGTTCCCCCACGGAACGAGGTTCTGCGCGCTCCGGCCGCGCCCGCCCCCACGGGCGTCAGCGCCGCGTCGTTGACGCGTCGAATCGATGCGTTTCTCTCGACGAAAGGGCTGGGGCCAGGGACTTCGGGCTTGGGACCTGGGGAAAACCCTGCCCCGACCGTATCGGTTGCCGACAAGCCGGCTGACTTCGTCTGCGAGGAGGACGTTCGGCAGGCACTCAAGCACGGCCACAAGATTGTGATCGGTGATCGATCGCTAGTCACTCCGGCGGCCCGGGACCTGGGCGAACAGCACCGGATCTTCGTGCACTCCGGTCTGAACGTGTAGAGAGTCTATATAGCTGAGGTATTTGATGTTACGCTTGACCCGCTACCTGTAGTGGTGTTAGAGTCCGCCCCCAGCCGTAGAGGTTAGCCGCTTCCCCGACCTCAACAAGGCACCCCACTTGCTTACCGCTGAGCCCGAGTGGCTCGACCATTTCGAGCCATCCCGGGGATTTGCGGTTCGTTTGATGTGGAGCGACTGCATGCGCACCGACCGGCTGTCGTGGGTGACAGTGCTGGTGGCGGGCACGATCGCCGCTGGCTGCGGAAGCACGAAGGCCCGGCCCGCCGCGGCGCCGAAGGCGGCCCCTGCCGCCCCGGCCGTCGTCCAGGCTGCGCCGCCCGCTCCGCCCAGGCCCGCTGATCCCATCGCCGATCTCATCGCCCTGTCGGAGCGGCACTACGCCGCCGGCGAGCGCGAGCTGAGGCTCGGCCACCTCGACCAGGCGCGCACCGAATTCGACCGGGCGGTGGACGTCCTGCTCGAGTCGCCGATCGGCGCGCGCTCCGACACGCGGCTGCGTGAGCATTTCGATCGTCTCGTCGATCGGATCAACGCGCACGAGGTCACGGCGCTCGCGCAGGGGGACGGCTTCACCGAGAAGAAGTCCGAGCCCGCGTCGATCGACAAGCTGCTCGAAATCGCGACCTTCCCGAAGCCGGAACCCGAACCCAGCACCCGCGAGGCGGTCGCAGCGGATCTCGCCGAGACAGCGCACGACATTCCGATTCCCGCCAACGAACGCGTGCTATCGTACGTCGAGCTGTTTCAGGGTAAGCTGCGCGACTATATCGAGGAGGGGCTGAACCGCGGCAGCCGCTACCTCCCGATGATCCAGAGCGTGTTCCGGGCCGAGGGTCTTCCGCTCGACCTCGCATACGTGCCGCTCATCGAGAGCGCGTTCAAGCCGAACGCGCTGTCGCGCGCGAAAGCAAAGGGCGTCTGGCAGTTCATGCGCGGGACGGCGCTCGAAAACGGCCTGCGCACCGACTGGTACATCGACGAACGCTCCGACCCGGAGAAGGCCACCCGGGCGGCGGCGAAGTACCTGAAGACACTCCACGACCGTTTCGGCGACTGGCACCTGGCGCTGGCCGCGTATAACGGCGGCCTCGGACGCGTGCAGCGAGCGATGCGGCGGTCGGGGCGGGACGACTTCTGGTCGTTGACGTGGAACTCGAAGTACCTCCCGCGCGAGACCCGCGAGTACGTTCCGCTCGTCCTGGCGGCGATGATCATCGCGCGCAATCCGACCCAGTACGGTATGGCGGTCGAGCCGGAGCCGCCTGTCGAGTACGAGAAGGTCAAGATGCCGCGCGGCGTCGACCTCCGCCGCGTCGCCGAATGGACGGGGACGACGATCGACGAGATTCAGTCGCTCAACCCGGAGCTGCGCCGCTGGACGACGCCTGTGAAGTACGAGTACGAAGTCAAGGTGCCGATCGGGACGGGCGATCGCCTGCGCGCGGAGCTGTCATCGGCGCCTACGGCGGAGCTGACGGCGCTCAAGTGGCACACGGTCAAGCGCGGCGAGTCGATCAAGACGATCGCGCGCAAACTCGGTGTCAGCCGGACAGACCTTGCCGAAGCAAACGGCTTGTCGGCGAAAGCGCGAGTTCGCACGGGCCAGCAGCTGATTATCCCGCGCGCGCCCGCCGTTCTGCTGGCGGCGCGGGCCGATCGCCAAGCCCCGGCGTCGCTCGCGGTGTCGCGGTCGCTCGCCGGCGCCGCCGAGGCT
>JBOGJB010000019.1:0-7193 GCA_050745085.1 Vicinamibacterales bacterium | reverse complement strand
GCCTTAACGATGTACATCACGAAGAAGCACGTCTCTCGTCGCACCGTCCTTCGCGGCATGGGTGTGACGGTGGCCCTGCCGTTCCTCGACGCGATGGTGCCGGCGCGGACCCTCCTGGCCAGGACCGCGGCGGCCGGCAGGACGCGCCTCTCGTGCATCGAGATGGTGCACGGCGCGGCCGGCAGCACGTCTCACGGCCTCGCGAAGAACATGTGGTCTCCGGCAATGGCCGGGCGCGCGTTCGATCTCACGCCGAGCAGCCTCAGCCCGCTGGAGCCGTACCGGGACTACCTGACGATCGTCAGCAACACCGACGTGCGGAACGCCGAGGCCTTCCTGCCGAACGAGATCGGTGGCGACCACTTCCGATCGAGCGCGGTCTTTCTGACACAGGCCCACCCGAAGCAGACGGAAGGGTCGGACGTCCACGTCGGGATCTCGATGGACCAGATGTACGCCCAGCGGTTCGGCCAGGACACGCCGATCCCCTCGATGCAGCTGTGCATCGAGAACGTCGATCAATCCGGCGGGTGCGCCTATGGCTACGCCTGCGTCTACACCGACACGATCAGCTGGGCCGGTCCGACCGATCCGCTCCCGATGGTGCGCGATCCTCGCGCCGCATTCGATCAGTTGTTTGGTATGGGCGCCACGCCCGCGCAGCGCGCCGCGCACCGGAAGACCGACCGGAGCATCCTCGACTGGATCGCGACCGAGGTGTCGCGCCTGCGGACGGATCTGGGCCCGGGTGACCGCGCGCGGTTGGCTCAGTATCTCGACGACATCCGCGAGATCGAGCGGCGGATCCAGCGGATCGAAGCGCACAACACGAGCGGCGAGCCACGGGACCTGCCGGGCGCGCCCATCGGCGTGCCCGATTCGTTCGAGGAGCACGTCAAGCTGATGTTCGACCTCCAGGCGCTGGCGTTCGCGGCCGATGTCACCCGCGTCTTCTCGTTCAAGATGGGGCGTGACGGGTCGGCGCGCGTGTACCCGATCGAAGGGGCCAAGGTCCCGTTCCACCCGGCGTCGCACCACGGCGAGCGCGAAGATCGCATCGCGCAGTTTGCCGCGATCAATAAGTACCACGTCGGGCTGATCCCGTACTTCCTCGAGAAGCTGAAGAACACGCAGGAAGGGGACAGCAGCCTGCTCGAGAAGACACTCGTCGTCTACGGCTCGCCGATGGGGAACTCGAACGTCCACAACCACAAGCGGTGCCCGCTGTTCCTGGCTGGCCGCGCCAACGGTCAGCTGAAGGGGAACCTCCACCTCAAGGCGGCGGAAGGCACGCCCATGGCGAACGTCATGCTGACGCTCCTGCACGGGCTCGGGCTCGACGACGTCCAGAGCTTCGGAGACAGCACGGGAGCGTTGGATCTGACCGGGATACAGAGCACCACGTTGTAGGGACTGGGGACTAGGGACTAGGGACTCTGCGAGGAACTGCTGCGATGTTGCTGCGCCAATGGCTGGGCGGCCTGGTAGCGAGCGCGACCGGCGCTCTGTGTCTGTCAGCAGTGCTCGGCGCCTCCGGCGAATCCACAGTGGCCGACGCTGCGATGCAGGGGGAGCGGGAGGCGGTACGGTCGCTCCTGAAGCAGGGGGCGGACGTGAACGCCGCGCAGGGTGATGGCATGACGGCGCTGCACTGGGCGGCGCGCCACGCCGACGCCGAGCTGGCCCGCATGCTCGTGTACGCCGGCGCGAATCTGAAGGCGACGACGCGGCTCGGCGGGTACACGCCGCTCATCATGGCCAGCCAGATCGGCGACACCGCGGTGATCGAGGCGCTCGTCAAGGCGGGCGCGGACCCGAAGATCGCCACGACCAACGGCACGACCCCGCTGATGCTCGCGGCTGCTTCGGGCAGGGCGGACGCGGTCAAGCTCCTGCTGGATCACGGCGCGGACATCCACGCGACAGAGTCCGCGAGGGGAGAGACGGCGCTGATGTTCGCGGCCGCCTTCGGTCGCGTCGACGCCATGAAGGTGCTGCTTGCGAGCGGGGCCGACGTCAAGGTCACGACGAAAGTCGTGGACGTCAAGACGCTTACCAACGCGGAAGAGGAAGCGTTTCTCCGCGCGCAGCAGACGCAGCGTCAGGGCGGCGCGCGCGCGCCAGGCGCGGAGCCTGCCGTCGTCGGCGGCTACGCGGCCGCCGTCGCGCGCCCTTCGACAAGCTCAGGGCGTGCTGAGCCTGTCGAAGCACGGCCGGCAGGACAGCGGCCGGCGGAAGCCGAGCCGCGCCCCGCCGAGACGCGTGCCCCCGAGGCGAAACCCGAGGATCGAGCCCAGGGCAGGCCCGATCCGGCGTCCCAGGTCGCCGGCCTCAGTCGCCAGTTTCGGTTCGCCGAGCTGGTGAGCACGCAGGGAGGCCTGACGTCGCTCCACTTTGCGATCCGGCAAGGGCTCGCCGACGCCGTCCGGCTGCTCGTCGAGTCGGGCGCCGACATCAACCAGGTCAGCGCCGGAGACGGCACCAGCCCGCTCCTGATGGCGGTCGTCAACGGTTACTTCGACCTCGCGCAGTTCCTGCTCGACCGCGGCGCGAATCCCAGGCTGGCGAGCGATAACGGCGTGACGCCGCTCTACGCGGCGCTCAACGTCCAGTGGGCGCCCAAGGCGCTCTATCCACAGCCTCGCGCCTACACCCAGCAGAAGCTGACGTACCTGGATCTCATGAAGGCGCTCCTCGCGAAGGGCGTCGACGTGAACGCCCGGCTGAAGAAGAAGGTCTGGTACTCGGGCTACAACTTCGATCTATCCGGCGTCGACGAGATCGGCGCGACGCCGTTCTGGCGCGCGGCATACGCCAGCGACGTGGAAGCCATGACGCTGCTCGTCGCGCACGGCGCGGATGCGAATATCGGGACCGTCAAGCCGGCCGGACGGCCGCGGACCGGGGACGGCGGCCGCGAGGTCGTCGAGGACGTGTCCGGGCTGCCGCCGGTGCCGGTCGGCGGGCCGGGCGTCACCCCGCTCCAGGCGGCGACCGGCGTCGGCTACGGCGAGGGGTTCGCCGCGAACTCCCACCGCAACGCGCCGAGCGGCTGGATGCCGGCAGTCAAGTATCTGATCGAAGCGCTCGGCGTCGACGTCAACGCCCGGGACCACGAGGGGAACACGGCGCTTCACCACGCCGCGGCTCGCGGCGACAACGAGATGATCATCTACCTGGTCTCGAAGGGGGCGGACGTCAAGGCCGTCAACCGCGCGGGAGAGACGACCGCGGACATGGCCAACGGCCCGGTGCAGCGCATCCAGCCGTTCCCGGAGACGATCGTGCTGCTCGAGAAGATGGGCTCGAAGAACAACAACAAGTGCAAGTCGTGCTAAGGGGTTCCTAGGGTTCCTAGGGTTCCTAGGGTTCCTAGGGTTCCTAAGGTTCTTAAGGTTCCTAAGGTCTGGGTTCGACCTCGCGAAGTTTGGTCTCGAGCTGCCGGCAGCGCGCCTCCGACTCCCGCAACAGCTTCCGCCCCTCCAGCTCGTGCATCACGCAGGCCGCCAGCTCCTGAAGCGCCTCGACATCTTCGTACGTCCACGCCCGAGGGCGGCTGTCGATGACGCAGAAGCTGCCGATCACCTGCCCGTCGCTCGTGGTAAGGGGGATGCCGGCGTACGCGGCGATGCCCATCAACGCGATCGCCGGGTTCAGCTGCACGAGCGGATTCGCCCGCGCATCCTCGACGACGAGCGGCTTGCCGCTCGCCACGACGTGCTTGCAGAAGGAATGGGAGATCGGCGTCTGTCGCTCGGAGGCGAGCGGCTCCGGCAAGCCCACACAGCTCTTGAAAAACTGTCGGTCGCGATCCACGAGCGACACGAGGCCGATCGGTGCGCGCAGCAGGCGGCAGGCGATCCGCGTCAGGCGATCGAGGGAGGCCTCGGGCGGCGTGTCCAGGAGATGGAGGCGTTGGAGCGCTGCCAGACGGGAGACGGACCGCACGATGGTGAGGAGTTCATCGGCCATGACAGCCCTCCCCCTTGGGCCCCGGACCCGTAGCTTACGCCAACTCCATTCGCCCGTGGAATCCAGGTTATCCGTCTGATCTGTGGCGTCCGTGATGGGGCTTGACGACCTGTTCGAATCGCTTCGCCTCGAGCTGCGGCGCGGCTGCCTGATCGTCGCGGTGCTGGCCCAGCTCCGGGTCGAGCACTACGGCTATACCCTCCGTAAGGCCTTGGCCGAGAAGGGGATGGCCATGGACGAGGGGACTGGAACGGATTCTTTAAGGACGCCAAGCCATGGAATTGCTCGATCGGTATCTGCACGCGCTCAAGACGGATCTTCCGAAGGCGCAGCAGCGTGACATCCTCTTGAACCTCTGGCGGGCGGACAGCCGGGCGCCAGGGCGCGAATCTCGTGACCGCGGGCGGCACGCACGCCAGATCTTGACCACGGATTCCACGTATATACTGGCCGGCTCATGCGACTCGCGGCTTCGATCATCACTCTGCTCGTCACGCATGGCGTCGCGGCCCACGGGTCCGAGAACTGGACGCGGTTTCGCGGCCCGAACGGGACCGGTGTCTCGGATGCTACCCGCCTGCCGGTCACCTTCGGCCCTCAGAACAACGTGCGGTGGAAGACACCGCTGCCCCCCGGCCACTCGTCGCCGGTCGTGACCAACTCGCGCATCTTCCTGACGGCGCACACACCGGAGAAGACGGACTATCGTCTGCTCGTGATCGCGCTCGATCGCACAAGCGGCCGCGAGGTGTGGCGCCGCGAGATTCCGCGCCGCCAGATGGGTCGGCAGGAAAACGTCAACGGCCCTGCCTCGCCAAGCCCGGTGACCGACGGCACGAACGTCTATGCGTTCTTTCAGGACTTCGGCCTCATCAGCTTCACGCCGGATGGGCAGGAGCGGTGGCGTATGCCGCTCGGCCCTTTCAACATGTTCTACGGATTCGGCGCCTCGCCGATTCTCGTAGGCGATGTGCTGCTGCTATCGGTGGACCAGGACACCGGCTCGTACTTGTTGGCCGTCGATCCGGCCATGGGCAAAGAGCGGTGGAAAGTGGATCGACCGCACGTGATCTCGGGCTACTCCACGCCGACGATCTATCGTCCGGCCAGTGGCGGCGCGCAGATCCTCGTGCCCGAGTCGTTCCAGTTGACGGCCTACGCGGTGAAGGACGGATCGAAAGTGTGGTGGGTGCGCGGCCTGGCCTGCGAGATGAAGTCGGTGGCCAGTCTCGACCGCACCACGCTATACGTGAACGGGTGGGGCTTCCCGCAGAACCAGGCCGGCCAGCAGGTGCCGACCGTGCCGTTCGAGGACGGCCTCAAGCGCTACGACAAGAACGGCGACGGTTTCGTGGGACGGGATGAGATCACGGGCGCCGAGCCGATGGACCGCATGCTGCGTCCCGACTACGGCTACGACGCCTTCGACGGCAATCGCGATGGGAGGCTGAGCGCCACAGAGTGGGGCGTCTTTCGCGCGATGCTTGCGTCAGAGAACGGCTTGCTGGCCATCCGCGTGGGCGGGCAAGGTGACATGACCGAGCAGGCGATCCGCTGGAAGTATCAGCGGCCCGTCCCGCAGGTCCCGTCGACGCTCCTCTATCGCAACGTGCTCTTCATGGTGAACGACAGCGGAATTCTCATCTCTTTCGATCCCGAAACGGGTGCCGTCTTGAAGCAGGGCCGGCTGAAGGGCGCGATCGACAAGTACTTCGCCTCGCCTGTCGGAGCGGACGGCAAGGTCTGGCTGGTCAGCCAGGACGGCACCGTCTCGGTGGTCTCCGCTGCGGCCCAGTGGGACATTCTCGCCGTCAACGCATTGGATGACGAGGTGTTTGCGACGCCCGTTCCAGCAGATGGAGAGCTGTTGATCAGGACGCGAAGCGCGCTCTACGCCTTCGGCGCGCGCTAGGGCCTCCTCAGCGCCTCCACCGGATTCAGCCGCGCGGCGCGCCGCGCGGGAATTCCGCTCGCCAGCATCGCGACGAGCGTCAGCATCACCGCGACCCCTCCATACGTCGCCGCGTCGCGCGGGCTGACGCCGACGAGCAGCCGCGAGGCGAGCGGCAGCGTGGCAAGCGCCGCGGCGGCGCCGATAGCCAGCCCCAGCAGCGCGACGCGCAGGCCCTGGCTCGCGACCGAGCGCAGGATGTCCGACGGGCGGGCGCCGAGCGCCATACGGATCCCGATCTCGCGGGTGCGCTGGGCGACCGCGAACGCCATCACGCCGTACAGGCCGACGCCCGCGAGCACCAGCGCCAGCGCGCCGAACCCGCCGAGGAACGACGCCGCGATCCTGTTCGCGAACGTGGCGTAGGCCATCTGCTGCTCGCCGGTCCTCGTCGCGAAGAGCGGCAGGTTCGGGTCGAGCGCGGCGACCACGTCGCGGACGCGCTGGAGGGCCGCGCCGGCGCTTTCGGCCGTCCGCACGTGGATGATCGCGTTGGAGCGATAGAGCTGCCGGATCGGGACGTAGAAGAATGGAACTGGATCTTCGACGATCGTCTGGTATTTGCCGGTCGGCACGACACCGACGACCTGATACGGCGTCTCGCCGATTCGCACCTGGCGGCCGAGCGGCTTGCCGCTCCAATAACGCTCGGCCATCGCGCGGTTGACAATCATCACGCGCGTCGTGTCGGCGCGGTCGTCGAAGGTGAAGTCGCGTCCGTCGACGATCGGGATCTGCATCGCGGCGAGGTAGCCGGGGGAGACGATGTTGTACTGGAGCGTGAGGTCCTCATCGGTGCGAGGTGAGTAGCCGTCGATGGAGACCGTCATCGAGCTGACACCCTCGAATCCGAGTGGGAGACGCATCGCGACGCCGGCGGCGCGGACGCCCGCTTCCGACTGCAGTTGCCGCACGAGCCGCTCGTGGAAGAGCGCGCCGGTTGCGGGCGCGTAGCCGTTCGGGAACAGGTTATAGCCCGCGAGGACGAGATGGCGCGGGTTGAACCCCGGATCCACGCGCTCGGCCGCGACCAGGCTCCGGGCGAACAGCCCGGCGCCGACGAGCAGCACCGCCGAGAAGGCGACCTGGGCGACGACGAGCGCGTCGCGCAGGCGCGAGCGATGACGGCTGCCCGCGGTCGACTCGTCGCGCAGCGCGACGGCTACTTCTGCGCGAGCGGACTGGAACGCCGGCACGAGGCCGAACACGATCCCGGTCAGGACGCTGAGGAGCGCCGCGAACGCCACGACGCGGGCGTCCACCCTGACGG
>JBOGJB010000018.1:0-7265 GCA_050745085.1 Vicinamibacterales bacterium | reverse complement strand
CCACGTTGCCGGGGGCGCTCCTCTACCCGTGCGACGTCACCTCGGACACCGAGATCGACGCCGTCTTCACCGCGCTGGGGCGGGAGTTCGGCGCGCTGGACACCCTCGTCCACTCGGTGGCCTTCGCCCAGAAGGAGGACCTGGAGGGCGAGTTCGTCGCGACCTCGCGCGAGGGATTCAAGCTGGCCAACGACATCTCCGCCTACTCGCTCGTGGCCCTCACGCGGGCGGCGCGGCCCCTGCTGGAAAAGTCGGGTCAGGGCTCGGTGATCGCCATGACCTACTACGGCTCCGAGAAGGTGGCAGGTAACTACAACGTGATGGGCGTGGCCAAGGCCGCGCTGGAAGCCGCGGTGCGCTACCTGGCTGCGGATCTCGGGCCTCGCGGCATCCGCGTCAACGCGATCTCCGCCGGCCCCGTGAATACGCTGGCCGCCCGGGGCATCAAGGGATTCACCGGCATCCTCCAGCATCACGCCCAGAAGGCTCCGCTTCGTAGAAATGTGGAGCTCCGCGAGGTGGGGGACACCGCGCTCTTCCTGGCCTCCCGGCTCTCCTCCGGGATCACCGGCGAGGTGATCTTCGTCGACGGCGGTTACCACATCATGGCGGTCTGAGCGTCCGGTCATGAACGGCGACGCGACCGGCGCGGGGCGGCCGGCCCGCCCGATCCGCGCGCCCCGCGGCAGCACGCTCTCCTGCCGGGGGTGGCCGCAGGAGGCCGCGCTCCGGATGCTCATGAACAATCTGGATCCCGACGTCGCCGAGCGGTGGGAGGACCTGGTGGTGTACGGCGGCTCGGGCCGGGCCGCCCGCGACTGGTCGTCCTATCACCGAATCGTGACCACGCTGCAGCGCCTGGACGACGACGAAACGCTGCTCGTGCAGTCGGGCAAGCCCGTCGGCGTCTTTTCGACCCACCCCGACGCGCCCCGGGTGCTCATCGCGAACGCGTTGCTCGTCCCCGCCTGGGCCGACTGGGAGCACTTTCGGGCCTACGAGGCCCAGGGGCTCACGATGTACGGCCAGATGACGGCCGGCTCCTGGATCTACATCGGCACCCAGGGCATCCTCCAGGGCACCTACGAGACCTTCGCCGAGATCGGCCGGCGGCATTTTGGCGGGACGCTGGCCGGCCGGGTCGTCCTGACCGCCGGCCTGGGCGGGATGGGCGGGGCGCAGCCGCTCGCCGTCACGATGAATGGGGGCGTGGCGCTCGTCGTTGAGGTGGATCCTCGGCGTATCGAACGGCGCCTCGCGACGCGCTACGTGGACGAGCGGACCGACAGCCTGGACGAAGGGTTAGCGAAGGCCACCGCCTGGCGCGAGCGGGGAGAGGCGCGCTCGATCGCGCTCCTCGGGAACGCCGCCGACATCCTGCCCGAACTGGTCCGCCGCAGGGTGACTCCGGATGTGGTCACCGACCAGACGTCCGCCCACGACGCGCTGGACGGGTACGTGCCGAACGGCCTGTCGCTCGCCGACGCTGAATCGCTGCGCCGCACGCGGCCGGAGGAGTACGTCCGCCGGTCGATGAGCGCGATGGGGGCGCACGTCGAAGCCCTGCTCGCGCTCAAGCGGCGCGGCGCGATCGTCTTCGACTACGGCAACAACATCCGCGCGCAGGCCAAGCAGGCCGGTGTGGCGGACGCGTTCGAGATTCCCGGCTTCGTGCCGGAGTACATCCGTCCTCTCTTCTGCGAAGGCAAGGGGCCATTTCGCTGGGCCGCGCTCTCGGGAGACCCGGAGGATATCCGGGCGACCGATCGGCTCGCGCTCGAGATGTTTGCGGGAAGCGAAAACGAGGCGCTCTGCCGCTGGATCAGGATGGCCGGCGAGCGGGTTGCGTTCCAGGGGCTGCCGGCACGCATTTGCTGGCTCGGTTACGGCGAGCGCGCGCGCTTCGGCGTCGCGATTAATGACCTCGTGCGTCGCGGCGTTGTCAAGGCGCCGATCGTGATCGGCCGCGATCACCTGGACGCCGGGTCCGTGGCGTCGCCGCATCGCGAGACCGAAGGCATGCGCGACGGCAGCGACGCGATCGCCGACTGGCCAATTCTCAACGCGCTCTTGAATACATCGTCCGGGGCGACCTGGGTGTCGGTGCACCATGGCGGCGGGGTCGGGATTGGGTACTCCCTGCACGCCGGGATGGTGGTGGTCGCCGACGGTTCGCGCGAGGCGGATGAGAAGCTCGAGCGCGTGCTGACTTCTGACCCCGGGCTCGGAGTGGTCCGGCATGCCGACGCTGGGTATCCGGAGGCAATCCGGACCGCGGAGGCGCGCGGCGTGCGCATGCCTATGCTGCGAAAGGGGACCTCATGACGGCGGAGCGTCCCGCGCTGGAACGGCGCGTGCTCGCGGCGATCGACGCGTCGCCGCGGCGGATACCCGTTCTCCTGGGCGGCTGCGGGAGCGGCCGCACGTCGCTGCTGCTTCGGCTGCGCGACGCGATCGGGCGGACCTCGGCGCAGTACATCGATCTCGAGCGCGTCTCGACGACGCCGGAGCGGCTGCTGCGCGCGATCCGCGAGTACTCGCCGTTCCCGGCGCCGCCGGTGGCGCCCGCGGCGCAGAGCGGCGGCGCGCGCACGGCGTTCGACGCGACGCTCGCGTTCCTCGACGCGGCGCGTGCGCCCGGCGGCGGCCCCGCAACATTCCTGCTCGACGAGGCGCTCGAGCTGCGCACGTTCGAGAGCTTCCCCGGCCTGCGCAGCGTCCTGCGCGATCTCGTGGCGGCGCTCGCCTCGAGCTCGAACCGCTTCGTCCTCACGGCGCGCTACGTCGCGCGCGCCCACCGGCTGCTCCGCGACGCGCCGCCGCAGTTCGAAGTCGTTCACGTGCCTGCACTCGCGCCGCAGGAGGTTGCCGCGGCACTCCCACCCGCGGCCACGGGCGTGGCCCCCGGCGATCGCGACGAGGTCGCGCGCGCGATTCACGCCCTGGGCGACGGCCGCCCGACCTACGTTCGCGCCCTCGCCGACGCCACCGCCGCGATGGGGCTCCGCGGCATCGCCGATCCCGTGAGCGCGCTCTCGGCGATTATCGCGCCCGGCGGCGGTCTGGCCGACACCTGCCGCTACTCGTACGAGCTGCGCCTGCACCGCGCGCGCGGCTATGGCGCGCTCAAGGCGATCCTCGAAGTCCTCGCAGAGGAAGAGCCGCTGACGCTCACCGAGATCGCGCAGCGCCTGCGCCGCACCCCGGGATCGACCAAGGACTATCTGTCGTGGCTGGAGGACGTGGATCTCGTCACGTCACGGCAGAAGCGTTACAGCTACACTGACCCGCTCCTGCGCCTGTGGGTGCGCCTGCATTGCCGGCCCGCGCCGCCGAGCGAGGACGACGTGGCGCGCGAAGTCCACCACTACGCGCTCGTGCGGCTGCCGCAGCAGCGGCCGTCCGGCGCGCCGCAGCCCGAGCCACTCATGGCCATGGCCGGAGTGCCCGACCACGGGCTGATTGAAATCGACTGAAACTGAAGCCTGCTCAAGTACGAAGGTCGAAGGTCGAAGTTCGAAGTGAAGTGGGAAGTACTTCTAACTTTACTTCAGCCTTCGAACTTCGTACTTCGTGCTTGAGTAAGAGTCTCCAAGGCTTCCCTGGCCGCGTGCTGTTCGGCTGACTTCTTGCTGCGTCCCGATCCGCGCGCCACGGGCTCGCCGCCCACCAGCACTTCGATCTCGAACGTCCGGCGATGGGGGGGGCCGTGCTCGCCCGCGAGCCGGTACTCGGGGAGGCCCCGCTCGCGCGATTGGAGCCACTCCTGCAGGGCGGACTTGAAGTCCATGGTGAAGGCAGCCGCCGTGCCGCGCCGCTTCGCTTCCTCGATCAGGCCGCCGAACTCCCGCTCGATGAACGCCCGCGCCGCCTGGATGCCGCCGTCCAGGTAAATCGCCGCGATGAGCGCCTCGTAGCTGTCCGACACGAGCGCCATCTTCAGCCGGCCGCCGCTCTTCTCCTCGCCGCGGCCGAGGATCAGGAACTCGCCGAGGCCGATCCGTTCCGCCAGCCGGCCGAGCGAGGGGGCCGACACAATCGACGCTTTGATCTTCGACTTCTCCCCTTCGTTGTGCTGCGGGAACTCGCGGAACAGTAAATCGGCGATGACGAATCCCAGCACCGCGTCGCCGAGAAACTCGAGCGACTCGTTGTCGAAGACCCCGCCGCTCGCATCCTCATGGACGCGCGAGCGGTGCGTCAGCGCGTGCTCGAGCAGCCCCGGATCCCGGAAGCGGTAGTCGATGCGATCCTCGAGCCCGCGGAACTCGTCTCTGAGCGGGACGACCCGGCTCCCGGACATCTCCTCCCGATGCGAGTCGATCAGCCGGCGTGCCTCGGCCGCGTCGGCTTCGTTCACGGCCACCTTCAGCTCGTTGGGACCGCTGATCGCCACGGGAAAGACAGACCGCGTCAGGCCCGAGGACACCAGGACGGGGATCCCGTGCGCCTCGAGCAGCCCGCGGACGATGCTGGCTTCGATTTCCGAAGCCGTGCGGAAGATTACGACCGGCTCACCGTTCATAGACGATGCGTCCGCCGACGATCGTCATCACCGGCTTCGTCGTCAGGTCCCGCGCGGCGGGATCGAGAAAAGATCCTTCGAGAGGACGGACGAGGTCGGCAAGCTTGCCCGCGGTAATGCTTCCCTGTCGCGTCTCGGCGAACTCCGCGTAGGCGGAGCCGAAAGCCGCGTCCCAGGTTCATACGGCCCGCGAAGCGGCGGCGTGCGCGACCGCGCGTCCCACGCCGACCTCCTCAATCTTGATCAGGATCATTGTCATGTCGTCGTGTTGATCGGCCCCGCTGACGAACGCCTCGACCTCGCGCAGGATCCGCTCCCGCAGCTCGGATGAGTCGAGATGACCGTGCTCTTCGACGAGCCGGCTGAGCCGGTTGTCGCCGAACAGATCCGAATCCGCGTTCATCGCCTCCGTGACACCGTCTGTGTACAGCACGAAGACGTCGCCCGGCTCGATCGAGAGCGTTTCCTCCTCGAGCAGCTCGACGAACTTCTCCTGAACCCCTTCGAGTCGCAGGCCGAGCACCATTCCGCTCGGCGCGAGCACCTGTGCCACGCCGCGACCGTTCGCCCCCGCAGGCAGATAGATCATCGGGGTGTGCCCGGCTCTCGCGTAGGTCATGGTCGCGGCGCCCAGGTCGATAACGGCGTACGTCATCGTGATGAAGCTGCGGCTGTCGAGGTTGTCGGAGATGATCCGATTGACCTCGATCAGAAGGTCCTTCGGCGATTGATACATCTGGCTGAGCGCGAGCACAAGCCCTTTCAACTCAGCCATGTAGAGCGCGGCCGATGTCCCCTTGCCCGACACGTCGGCGATCAGCACGCCGACGCGCCCCTCGCCCAGCGCCAGAAAATCGTAGTAGTCGCCGCCGACCTCGCGCGCGGGGACGCAGAGCGCTGCCACTTCCATGCCCGGCACGATCAGCGGTCCCGGCGGCAGCAGCGACATCTGGATCTGCCGCGCGATGCGCAGCTCCTCTTCGAGCCGCTTCTTCTCCGCCTCGGTCTGCAGGAGCTGCTCGATGCTCCCGGTCATCTCGTTGAACGAGAGGGCCAGCTCGCCGAGCTGGTCTTGCGCCGTGACCTTCATCCGGTGTGTGAAGTCTCCCTGCCGCACACGCTCGGTCCCCATGAACAGCTCGTGCACCGAGCCGGTGATCGAGCGCGCCAGCGCGAAGCCCATGATCAGCGCAACGACTTGAACAATGAGGAACAACACAGCCACGGCGACGAGAATGAACAAGATCAGGTCGCCAAAGGCCATCGTGCCGACGCGGCGCTGGGCAGACGAGAGCCGCGCGTACAGTTCTCGCATCCGCACGTCCAGGCTGACGTAGACGCGATCCGTCTGGCCGCTGAGCCAGTCGTGGTACTCCAGAATGATAACGTTGCCGCTCGCGACGGCCTGCCTGCTGGCCTGCGGTTCGCGTCGGAAAAACGCCGTGGCTGCACTGCGCAGGCGGCCGACCAGTGCCTGCGCGTCTACGGTCCGGACCGTGACATCCCCGGCGCGGATCCCGGTCTTGTCGCGGACCCTCTCAACCACTTCCTGATCCACCGGCAGATCCACGACAACTGCGTAACGCGCACCGCCTCCGCGGCCGACCGGCATCACCGCTCGAATCAGCAGCTCCGGTTCGTCCGGTGCGTCGGGCGGCGACACCACGAGCGTGCCGGCGAACTCCCCGCGGGCGACAATCCACGCCGGGATCACCGCGGGCGGCTCAATGTGACGCCATGGCCCCGCAGTCAGCGGGCCGGCGCCCGCCGCCGGGTCGCCGGTCTGCGTTGGCACGAGCCCAAATGACAGCTCAGGGTACCGTGTCTGCACGTTGGCGCGACGTCGATCGAGAATCGCGCGCGCCTCGGTCACACGCGGTGCGCGCGCGATCTCCAGCGCTGAGCTCTGCACCATGACGCGCGCTTCCTCGACGAGGTCATCGTAGCCACCCTTGAAGAGGTAGGCGCTGACGTTCATGAACATCAGGAACCCACCAAAGAGGAAGAACACGATGATCAGCAGCGCCGGCACGACGCCGACAAACACGTACGACAGGATCAGCTTGCGGCGGACGCGCCAGAGCAGCCGGCGGTTCGCGAGCCGGAAGAGCCGCACGCTGAAGATGCCCAGCGACACCAGAATGCCGAGCGTCGCGACGGCGCCAACGAGATCAGCAACCGCCGGCAGCGCGACGACGACGCCGACCAGAGAGACGATCAGTTTGACCGCAGTGGAGACGAGAAAGAGGCGGCCCGGGAATGTGTCGAGCAAAAGCGCACGCGGGCCCGAACGAGTCTCAGGCGCCGCGCGCGAACGGATCCGGAACATTGAATTCGAAATGATAACAGACTATCGTACAGGCCCGTGTCGTCACTGCGCGTGAGCGAGTCCATCCTCGATCTCGTGGGGCGGACGCCGCTCCTCCGGCTCATCCAACTCGAACCTCACGGCGGCGCGCAGATCTGGGCGAAGCTCGAATACCTCAACCCGGGTGGCAGCCTGAAGGACCGTGCGGCGCTCGGCATGGTGCTCGCCGCCGAGCGCGACGGCCGCCTCACGCGCGACTCGGTGATCATCGAGCCGACGGCGGGCAATACGGGCATCGGCCTCGCGCTGATCGGCAGCCAGCGCGGCTACCGCGTCATCCTCGTCGTCCCCGCGAACTTCAGCCGCGAGAAGCTCATCGTGATGCAGGCGCTCGGCGGAGAGCTCGTGCTCACGCCGCAGGAGGACGGGATC
>JBOGJB010000017.1:0-2268 GCA_050745085.1 Vicinamibacterales bacterium | reverse complement strand
GTCTCGCGCTTGTCGTGCGTCTTCTTCCCCTTCGCCAGCCCGATCGCGATTTTCACGCGCCCGTTCTTGAAGTACATGCGCGTCGGCACGAGCGTCATGCCGCGCTCGACGGTCTTGCCGATCAGCTTGCGGATCTCCTCGCGGTTGAGGAGCAGCTTGCGCCGCCGTGTCGGCTCGTGCTCGGCATACCCCCGGTGCGAGTACGGCGAGATGTGGACGTTGTAGACCCAGACCTCCCCCGCCTCCACGCGGCCGAAGCTGTCGCGGAGGTTGACCCGCCCTTCCCGGATCGCCTTCACCTCGGTGCCGACGAGCACGACGCCGGCCTCGAAGGTATCGAGGATGTGAAAGTCGTGAAAGGCCTTGCGGTTGTCGGCGATGAGCTTCTCGCCGCTCGCCGTCTCAGCCATGCCGCGGCCCCGGTTCCCAGGGACACAACCGCGCCGCGAGCAGGATGGCTTCCACGAGGCTCGAGTGATCGGCCTGGCCGCGGCCGGCGATATCGTAGGCGGTGCCGTGATCGACCGACGTCCGCACGATCGGCAGGCCGAGGGTGACGTTGACGGCGCGGCCGAACCCGAGGAGCTTGACCGGAATCAGTCCCTGGTCGTGATAGCAGGCCACGACTGCGTCAAACGCCGCGGGCGCCGCGTCGCTTCCCCGGCGCGCGGCGCGCGCGAACAGCGAGTCCGCGGGGATCGGGCCGGCGACGTCGAGCCCGCGCGCCCGGCACGCCGCGACGACCGGCGCGATCACATCGCGGTCTTCGGTGCCGATGAGTCCCCCCTCCCCCGCATGCGGGTTGAGCCCCGCCACGGCGATCCGCGGCCGCTCGACGCCGATCCGCGGCAGCCACTCGGCGGTCAGCTCGATCGCGTCCTGCAACCGTGCCGGCGTGAGCGCGCGCGGGACCTCGGCGATGGGTACGTGAATCGTCGCGAGGGTCACCGTGAGCGCATCGGCGTGAAACAGCATAGCGACGCGCGGTGCGCCGGTCAGGTGTTGGAGCAGCTCGGTGTGCCCGCGCCACGGCAGCCCCGCCAGCGCGAAGGCTTCCTTGCTGATGGGGGCCGTTGCGATCCCGGCGATCGTGCCCTGTGCCGCGTCCGCGGATGCTTTGACGATCGCGTCGTACGCCGCGCGGCCGGACTCAGCGGTGGGACGTCCCGGTGGGAACGGTCGAAGGGCGCCGGGCGTGGAAGGACCGTAGAGGATCGGCTCGCAGACGGCGGTCACCCGGCAATCGGCAACCGCTTTGTGCGCGATTTCGGGACCGATGCCAGCGGGATCACCGCACGTGATCCCGATTCTTATCAGTGGCACGACCCGCAGCCGCCGGAGCCGCAGCCGCCGCCGGCGCACGTGCCGCAGCCGGTGGGGTTGTTGCAGTCCCCTTCTTCCGCGCAGCCGCCGTGCTTCACGCCCTTGCCGTTCGGGAGCTCGTAGCGGAGGCAGCACTTCAGGCGGCCGCACATCCCCGACAGCTTCGAGGGGTTGAGGCTGAGGTTCTGCTGCTTCGCCATCTTGATCGTGATCGGCTCGAACGACGTCAGCCACGTCGTGCAGCAGAGCGGGCGCCCGCAGGAGCCGTACCCGCCCAGCATCTTCGCCTCGTCGCGGACGCCGATCTGCCGCATCTCGATGCGGGTGCGGAAGTGCGCGGCGAGATCGCGCACCAGCTCGCGGAAGTCTACGCGCCCGTCGGAGGTGTAATAGAAGACGAGCCGCAATCCGTCGAGGGGCTGCTCGACGCGCGTCAGCTTCATCGAGAGGCCGCGCTCGCGGATCTTCATCAGGCAAATCCGGTGCGCTTCTTCCTCGCGCTGGTGGTGCCGGAGCTTGAGCAGGATGTCCTCGCGCGTGGCGCGCCGGACGACGACGTCGGGCGAGTCGGTGGGCGGCTGGCGCCGCGCGGCCGTCGCCGGAATCGTCCGCGTGACGGTCCCGACGGCGCGCCCGTCGGATGTCTCGACGACCACTTGATCGCCGGGCGCGTAGCCCGAGCCTTTCGGCTCGCCCTTCTGAGGCTGATCGATCGCCAGCTCGGGCAGCAGGAAGGTCCGCGAGCGCCCGACCGGCGTGAACTTGACGCTGACGAACGGACGGATGTCAGCCATGTCTGTATGTAAAAAGGACTGGTCCGCAGTCGCCAGTCCTTAGTTCCTAGTCCTTGGTCCTTGGTCCTCGGTCCTTGGTTCTTAGTCCCTAGTCCTTAGTCCTTAGTCCTTAGTCCCCGGTCCTTGGTCCTTGGTCCTTGGTCCTTGGTCC
>JBOGJB010000016.1:0-5440 GCA_050745085.1 Vicinamibacterales bacterium | reverse complement strand
AACGAAGCCTTCGCGCGGCTGCGTGGCAAGCGGGTCGGCCTCGTCACCAATCACACCGGCCGCGCGCGCGACGGCGCGGTGACGATCGATCTGCTGCGCGAAGCCAGAGACGTGACGCTCGCCTCGCTCTTCAGCCCGGAGCACGGCATCCGCGGCATCCTCGACGCCAGCGTGCCGACGTCCAGGGACGACAAGACAGGGTTGCCGATCAACTCGCTGTACGGCGACACGCGGCGGCCCGCGCCGGCCATGCTCGAAGGCCTCGACGTCATCGTCCTCGACCTGCAGGACATCGGCGTCCGTTTCTACACCTACATGACGACGATGGCGTACGTAATGGAGGAGGCGGCGAAGCGAAAGCTGCCCGTGGTCATCCTCGACCGTCCGAACCCGATCAACGGATTCCAGATCGAAGGTCCCTCGCTCGATAAGACGGCGCTCAGCTTCACCGGGTACTTTCCTCAAATGCCGATCCGTCACGGCATGACGATGGGGGAGCTGGCGCGGCTGTTCAACGCGGAGAACAAGATCGGCGCCGAGCTGGAAGTCGTTCCGCTGCACAGCTGGAGCCGCGACGCGTGGTTCGACGACACGGGCCTGCCGTGGGTCAACCCATCGCCGAACATGCGGAACCTGCTCCAGGCGACGCTCTACCCGGGCATCGGCGCGATCGAGGGGACGAACATCTCGGTCGGGCGCGGCACCGACACGCCGTTCGAGCAGATCGGCGCGCCGTGGATCGACGGCGTGCGGCTCGCCGCGGAGCTGAACGCGCGGCGGCTGCCGGGCGTCCGCTTCTATCCCGTCACCTTCACCCCCGTGTCGAGCAAGTACCAGGGCGAGGCCTGCCAGGGAGTCTTCATGGTCGTGGTCGACCGGCTCGCGCTCCGGCCGGTGCGGGTGGGGCTCGAAGTCGCGTCGGCGCTCGTCCGGCTGCACGGCGACAAGTACGACATCGCCGCCGCGGAGCGGCTGTTCGGATCGAAGGAGGGCCTCGCGCGGACGAAGGCGGGAGACGATCCCGCGCGCATCGCCGCGAGCTGGGCCGCGGACGAGGCGCGGTGGCGGCTTCTGCGAGCTCGATACTTACTCTATCGATAGCATTGCCGAATCGTGGATTGCCCGATTGCCAATCCGCCATCGTCAATCAGTCCGGCAATTTGGGCAGTCGACCATCCGGCAATGAAAGTGTCAGCCTCCAGCCCTGTTACACAGCGAGACTATAGCTGGTAGAGCATCAGATACACGACAACTCCGGTGACCGACACATAGAGCCAGATGGGCAGAGTCCAGCGCGCGATGCGCACGTGCTGATCGAAGCGCCCGGCCAGACCGCGCCGGAGGGTCACGATCGACAGCGGCAGGATCGCGGCCGCGAGCAGGATGTGCGAGATGAGGATCGCGAAGTACACGACGCGGATCGCTCCCTGCCCGCCGAACGGGCGCGACCCGACGTTGGCGTGATAGATGACGTAGGACACGAGAAAGAGCGTCGAGGTCCCGAACGCCGCGAGCATGCACGCGCGGTGCTGCGCGATGCGCCGCCGCTTGATTAGCACCCACCCGGAGACCAGCAGCGCCGCCGCGACCGCGTTCAGGATCGCGTTGAGGGCGGGGAGGTCAGAGATAATCATATGGTCTGCATTGCCGGACTGACGATTGGCAATTCCCAATTCGGCGATGGAATGTGCAGAGTGGATTATCTCCCACTCCTCCGTTATCTGCTTCGCACCTGCACCGTACCCACGACCAGCATCGCCGCCTTCCAGCGTCGGCTTGCCGAAGGTGCCTGAAAGACCACGCCGAAGCTGACGCCGCGCAGAGCCTGCCGGCCGTCACAGCGGAACTCGAGGTCCGACGTCCAGCGCGAGCGGGCCGGTCAGATCCGGTTGCCGATCATCAGCGCCCACAGCGCCGGCAGATACAGGAGAGAGCCGAAGAACAGCACACGCGCGCTCGGCACGGTGCGGACCACGGCGAAGCGGACGGCGAGAGCGAGAAAGACGATGCCGAGGGCCAGCGCGCCCGCGGTGTAGAGCGTGCCCGTGAGGCCGAGCGCCGCGGGGGCGAGGCTCGCCGGCACGAGCGCCGCACTGTAGGCCACGGCCTGACGGGCGGTGCTGCGGCCGTCGGGCTCGAGGACCGGCAGCATCGGGAATCCGGCACGCTCGTAGTCCTCGCGGTAAATCCAGGCAATCGCGAGGAAGTGCGGGAGCTGCCAGCAGAAGCCGATCGCAAAGAGCGCGAGCGCGGCCGCGTCGATCGAGCCGCGCGCGGCCGCCCAGCCGATGACCGGCGGCAGCGCTCCGGGGACGGCGCCGACCACGGTCGAGAACGAGGTGCGGCGCTTGAGCGGCGTGTACACGACCACGTAGGTGAGGAGCGTCACGAGCGCGACCCCGGCCGCCATCAGGTTCGCGCCGAAGGCAAGTACCAGCAGCCCGGCGACGGAAAGCACCGCGCCGAAGAGCGCCGCCTCCGACGACTCCAGTCGGCCGTCGGGGAGCGGCCGCGTGCGAGTCCGGCGCATGCGTGCGTCCGGCTCCCGCTCGAAGAGCTGGTTGAACGCCGCCGATCCCCCGGCGACGAGCGCCGTGCCGGCGCCGGTCAGCAGCAGCCCGCGCAGGCTGCCGCCGCGGCCCGCCCCCATGTAATAGCCGCCGAGCGTCGTCGCGACAACGAGCGAGTTCAGTCCCGGCTTGGCCAGGGTGAGGAAATCCCCGGCCCGCGAGCGCGCCGCCGTCAGCGTGAAGGCTTCGGATCTCATGCGGCGGCGGGTGTCGCGCGAGCCTTCAGGCCCGCCTCCACCCTTTCGAGGAACCTCCCGCGATGCGCGCGCAACGCGAGGACCAGCGACGTGGCGAGCACCAGCGCACCGATCGCGACGTGGGCGCTGTTGACGGGCACGGCCTTCCGGGTCAGGACAACGAAGGCGCCGAGCACGATCTGGGCGGCCACCAGGAGGACCAGGAGCGCCGCCGGGCGGACCAGCGCGCGCGTTCCTCGATGGTGATACCAGACGTGCGCCGCAGTCGCGAGGACCGCCAGCGCGGCGGCGAGCGCGCCGAGACGATGTGCGTAGTGGATGGCGATGGCGGCGTCCCACCGGGACGGCACGAGGCCGCCGAAGGCAAGCGGGAAGTCCGGAATCGCGAGGCCGGCGCCAGTGTGCCGCATCGTCGCGCCGAGCAGGATCTGCAGATAGATGAGCGCAGTTGTCGCGATCGTCAGCCGGCGGAGCGTGCGATCGTCGTCAATCGCGGGGCTGGGGCCCCGCGCCACCTCTCCCGAGGGCGCCACGTATCCGGAAATCCACCCTCGCGACGTGAACAGCGCGATGCTGACCGTGAGACAGAAGAAGATCTGTGCGAGGCCCGCGTGCCCGATCGAGATCGGCGCCGGTAGAAAGAACCTGACGGTGAGGCCGCCGAGTATCCCCTGCACGATGACCGCGGCCAGCGCGAGGAGCCCGAGCCGCCGCACCCAGCCGCGCGGCTCGGCCCGACACAGCCAGACGGCGAGGATGATCGTGAGGAAGCCGACCGTAGACGCAATCAGCCGGTGACCGTGTTCGTAGAAGACCCCGCCCACCCACTTCGAGGGCGGGAACGCGAACATGTTGTACCCGTAAGTCGTCGGCCAGTCCGGCACGGCGAGTCCCGACCCTGTGCTCGTCACCATCGCCCCCGCGACGATCAGCGAGAGCGTCGCGGCGGCAACTATTCTGGAATAGAGATGAAGCATGAGAGCGAGGCTCAAGTACGAAGTACGAAGTTCGAAGGCTGAAGTGAAGGGTGTGAAGGCTGAAGTGGCAAGCGCAGTCACAACGCCCTTACTTCAGCCTTCGTACTTCGACCTTCGTACTTGAGTACGTCAACCGTCTCTACGTCATTTTAAACGTAAAGGTAACGTCCTTCGATTCTTTCTCGCCGATCGTGACCGTCTGCGTCTGCGGGCCGAGCCGCTCGTGCCAGGCTTCGATCGTGTAGGTGCCCGGCGGCAGCGTCTTCAGCTCGAACGTGCCTGCCTCGTTCGTCACCGCGAAGTAGGGGTGATCGAGCACGCCGACGTAGGCGTTCATCCAGCCGTGCACTTCGCACTTGAAGGGGACCATCACTTCCTTCGCCGTGAAGGTGGCGGTGAACTTCATCCCCTCGACCGGCTGCCCGTTGTTGAACTCCTTGTTGTTCTTCGGCAGGGCGTGCACGTTGTGCAGCGTCGGATCGCTGTTCACGATCTCGATTGGCTGGCCGACGCGGACGCCGAACACGTGGGGATGATAGCGGCAGCCGTCCTGGTCCATCTTCACGGCCGTCGTCGGGATATCCCACACGTAGTTACCCAGACCGTCCTTGACGTAGACGAAGACGTTGCCCAGGCCGCCGTCCTTGCCGATGAAGGCCTCGCTCGTCGCCCCCGCCTTGTTTTCGCGCATGCACACCGGATCGGCGCTCATCTTGATCGGCTCCGCCTTCGGCAGAGCCCCCTCGACGGCCACCTTGCCGGTGATATTGCCCGCCTTCGACTCGTCCACTTTCTGACCCGACGTCGCCGCCGCAGGGGAGCTGGGGGCCGCCGACTCGCTCGACGGCTGCGACCCGCCGCACGCGGCCGTCACGGCCAGAGCGGGAGCCGCGCAAAATGCCAGAAGCTTCCTCAGATGCATCAGCTGTATCTCCTCAACCGCCAATGAATATCACAAACCGCGCAGCTTCCGCAGCACCCGGTCCTCGATCCAGTGGGCGTCCCACCATTCGACAGGGGTCACGGGGCGTCCGTGGACGAGCTGGGTGAAGTGCAGGTGATCGCCGCCCGCCAGGCCAGTCATCCCGCTCCGCCCAAGCGTCTGCCCTTTCTCGACCGTCTGTCCCGCGGCGGTTTCGAACGACGAGAGATGCGCGTAGAGCGTCTGGACGCCCAGCCCGTGGTCGACGATGACGCAGTTGCCGTAAATGCCGAGGTAGTCCGCAAACACCACGCGGCCCCGGTTCGCCGCGACGATCGGGACGTTCGCCGTCACGGCAAGGTCGAAGCCGAGGTGGACCTGCTGATCGACTTCACGTCCCTTATAGAAGTACGTTCGATGATCGGCGAACGCCGACTCGACCTGCGAGTTGCCAAGCTGCTGGAACGGACCGCTCCAGAGCGCCTCGTTCGCCGTCTGCGCGCCGAACTTCGCGATCGTCTCCGCGTTCTGCCGCCGCAGCTCGCGGTTGATCGCCAGGAACTTCGCCAGGTCCTCCCCGTCCGGTTTCAGGTCCGGCGTCCGCTCCAGGATCGCCGGGACGACGCGGCCGATGAAGCTGTCGTCCAGCTCGATCCGGCTCCGGCGGAACGGCTTTGGGAACACCCGATGGTCGAAGTCGGCGCGCGCAGCATTTCCCGCCTCGTCGCGCGCGAAGACATACATCGGCGTGTTCAGCTCCTGATCGTACAACAG
>JBOGJB010000015.1:0-14891 GCA_050745085.1 Vicinamibacterales bacterium | reverse complement strand
GGCTGCGGCTACGCCGAAGGCGCCGCCGGTCGAGGTGTCGAACCCCGCCGCCGCGCCGGTAGAAGCCCCGTCGGAGATTACACCGGAAACGGGCGTGACCGGGACCGAGGGCGTCACCGGCGGCGTCGAAGGGGGCGTCCCCGGAGGCGTCGTCGGGGGCGTGGTCGGCGGACTGCCGGAAGCGCCGCCACCGCCGCCTCCGCCGACCGCGCCGATCCGCGTCGGCGGCAACATCAAGGCGCCTCAGAAAAAGAAGCACATCAACCCGGTCTACCCGCCCATCGCGCAGTCGGCGCGCGTGCAGGGCGTCGTGATCATCGAGGCGACGATCGGTCCGGACGGCAGGGTGCGGGACGCCAAGGTGCTCCGATCGATCCCGCTGCTCGATCAGGCAGCGCTCGATGCCGTCAAACAGTGGGAGTTCACGCCGACGCTGCTCAACGGAGTCCCGGTGCCGGTCATCATGACCGTCACGGTGAACTTCACCCTGCAATAGGTTAGTCATCCAGCAGGCCTGAGGGCCTGCGCTACGAGCTCGGAGGGTTGCGATGGAAGGCGGAATGGATCTGATTCACATGTGGAACCAGATGGGGCCGGTGGCCAAGTCTATCGGGATCATCCTCATCATCATGTCCATGTGGTCGTTCGGCGTCGCGATCGAGCGCATCTACACCTTCAACCAGGCCCGCAAACAGTCCAAGCAGTACGCGCCGCAGGTGGCCAAGCACCTCAAGGAAGGACGGCTGAAGGACGCGATCGCGGTGTCCTCGTCGAAGAACTACCGCTACAGCCATCTCGCGAAGGTCGTGCTCGCGGGCCTGCAGGAGTATCAGTTCCAGCAGGAGTCAGGCTCGAACCTGAGCCGCGAGGATCTAGTCGACACCGTGCGCCGCGCGATTCAGCGCGCGTCCGCCCTGACGGCGAGCGATCTCAAAAAGGGCGTGTCGGCGCTCGCGACCATCGGGTCCACCGCGCCGTTCGTCGGCCTTCTGGGAACCGTCGTCGGCATCATCACGGCGTTCCAGGGCATCGCAGCCACCGGGTCGGGCGGCATCGGCGCCGTGTCGGCCGGTATCGCCGAGGCGCTCGTCGAGACCGCGCTCGGGCTGCTCGTCGCCATCCCGGCCGTGTGGTTCTACAATTACCTGACCGGGCGCATCGAGTACTTCAACGTCGAGATGGACAACTCGTCGTCGGAGCTCGTGGATTACTTCATTAAGAAAACCGCGTAGACGGTTTTCGCTGAACAAGAAGACGGCGTAGTGGAGGGCGAGCCTCTCAGGCCCGCCGAACCTTCGGAGTATTTCCATGGCAATGGATGTTGGCGGCGCAAAAAGCGGACTGAAGGCCGACATCAACGTGACGCCGCTCGTCGACGTCATGCTGGTGCTCCTCATCATCATGATGCTGGTGGCCCCGATGCTCCAGAAGGGCGTGGACGTCAGGCTGCCGGAGGCCGTGAACACCTCCGACAAGCCGGATACGCAGGAGCAGACGGTGATCCACGTTACCGCCCATAAGGAGTTCTACGTCAACGGCGTCAAGGTCCCGGAGCGCGACTTCCTCGACCGCGTACAGACGGTCCTCGAGGAGAAGAAAGAGAGGATCGTGCTGATCAAAGGGGACCAGGACGCGCCGTACAGCTCCATCATGCAGGCGATGGACGAGCTGCGGAAAGCGGGCATCGAGGACATCGGCCTCATCGTCGAGCGCAAGCTACGGGCGGGTGAGAGCGCGAGCGGGGGGAAGTGATGAAGCACGCCCACAAACACTTCGGCGCCGACAAGGTCGTCACAGCGGAGGTGCCGCACGCGACCGCGGACATGAACGTCACGCCGCTCATCGACGTGCTGCTCGTCCTGCTCATCATCTTCATGGCGGCCCTCCCGCTGACGCAGAAGGGGGTCGACATCAACCTGCCGCTCGAGACCCGGTCGGCGAGCCAGGCGCAGCCCGACGTCAGCCAGATCGTCGTCGAGTACACCGCCGATCGCCGGATCTCGATCAACAAGTCGGACGTCACGGTCGCCGAGCTCGAGAGCCGGCTGCGCAACATCTTCGAGCAGCGCAAGGAAAAGACGATGTTCATCGTCGGCGACGGCTCGCTGCGCTACGGCGAGATCGTCGCGGTCATCGACGCGGCGAGAGGCGCGGGGGTCGAGAAAGTCGGCATCGTCACGACCGGCATGCGCCAGGCTGCCGGAGCATCGCCTTCGACGAACTGAGCTCTGCGCTCGCGTCCGTTCGAAGGACTGCTGAAGTCGGTTCAGCCACGAAGGGCCGCACGACACAATCGTGCGGCCCTCGTGCTTTGTACGCGATCACCCAATCACGTCGTGGGTCGTCACCGAACGTAGCCGACAGTAAACGGCTGAGTCACATGCAGCAGGACGGACCGGACCGTCGCTTGCATCCAATCGGGGCGATGACGATCGGAGCGCCACCGTGACCAGCCACGACTCCCCTGAAACGCTCGTTCGCGACCAGCTCGACGAGCTGAGCGCACAGCTTCCCGGCGTCCGCGAGGGCAGCAACGACGCGATCCACGACGCGCGCGTGGCCACGCGGCGGCTGCGCGAGGCGCTGCCCCTGCTCGGGTCGTCCGGCCGGGAGCGCGAGCGAGCCAGGCGGTGGCTCAAAAAGACAGGCCAGGGCCTGGGCCGGATCCGCGATCTCGACGTCATGCTCGACCTCGCCATCGCCACCGTCAGGCGGCTGCCGGCCGCGGCAGTGCCGCTGCAGCATCTCCTGCTCGAGCTGCGCGGTTCACGCGATGCCCGCTTGCGCCGAGCGGTGAAGCGGCTGGAACGAGAGGACCGCGAGCCGATTCTCGCCATACTTCGGCCGAGCCGCCGGGCGACGTGGCGCCTCGGGGCGGGGAGGGCGCCGTGGACCGACATCCTCGCGGACCGGATTCTCCAGCGGGCGGACGTGCTCGAGACCGCGGTCACGCGGGCCGGCGGCGTCAACTTTCCCAGGCGCGTGCACGCCGTCCGGATCGCGGCGAAAAAGCTGCGGTACGCGCTCGAGGCGGCCGATGTCACGGCGACCAATCACCTCTCCGGGGCCATGACGCTGCTGAAGCACGTGCAGGACGTGCTGGGGGACCTCCACGATCGCCACGTGTTCATGCAGACGGTGGAGGCGCGCGCGGCCGAGGCCGGGCCGGAGCACGGGTCGGCCTTCGATGCAGTGCGCGCCTACGTCGAGACTGAGTGTCGCGACCTGCACCGCCGCTACCTCGAGGAGCGCGCCGATCTGGTCACGCTCTGTGGCGCGGCGCGCTCGGCCGTCCGGCGACGGCGGCACGGACTGCTGGCTGCCGTCCGGCGCCCCGTCTTTCTCGCGGCAGCGGGAGCGCTGGCGCTGCCGTCGGCGGTCCGGCTCCTCAAGCGCGCCGGATAAGCCCGAGCTTCTTCTCGTTCACCGCCTGTTCGCGAAGCGCCTCCGCGTCGGCATCCAGCACGGCACGCGCGGCCGGATCCGGCTCCAGAGCTGCCTGCAAGCGGCGGAGGAGAGCTTTGTAGGTGAGGGCCTGAGGATGATCGGGAGCGAGCGTCAGGGCGCGGGTGACGGCATCCAGGCCTTCCCGCGCGAGCGCGGCCTTCTGCGCCTCGGTGAGGTCATAGCCACGGAACGCGCGGTCCCAGCAGGACGCGGCGAGCGCGCAGAGCGCGCCCGGATTGTCCTCGTCCCCAGGCGTGCGCTGGTGAGGTTCCGGCATCGCGCCGGGACTCTCAGTTCGGCCCGACGCCGGCGGTTTTCTTCTTCTGGAGCTCCACGGCGCGCTGCTGGAGGCGGTCGGCCTCCGCGATGAGCGCATCGTACTCCTTGCGATCCTTGGTCAGCTTCGCCTTCTCGCGCAGCAGCAGGTTCTTGAAGGCCAGCGCCTCGAGATAGTCTTTGTTCAGCCCGAGCGCCTGATCTGCGGCTTTGAGGCCGTCGTCGACGTACTTGGCCTTGTCCTTTGCGTTCAGACGGAAATCCTTGTACGCCTTCTCCCAGAAGAAGGCGGCCAGCACCTGATAAGCTTCGGGATTCTTCGGCTCCCGCACCGCGCGCTCGCGCAGGGCCTCAATGGTCTTGTCGAACTCTCCCTGGCGGTTGTAGAACCCGGCGATCGTCGCGTACACCTGCGGATCGTCCGGCCGCATTTCTTTGGCCTTCTGCAGCGCGGCTTCCGCTTCCTCGTACTTGCCGGCGTCCTCGTGGATCTTCGCGAGGGCGAAGTAGTTCTCCGGATCGCCCGGCGAGATCTCGATGATCCGGCGGTACGCGGCCTCGGCTTCATCGGGCTGCGCCAGCTTGTCGGGACCATATGCCGCCGCCAGGTACTGAAGCGAGAGCCGCTTCATCTTCGGGTTCTCTTCCTTGTCGGCCGCGATCCGATAGTGCTCGACCGCTTTCTGCATGTTGGCGTCGTTGTCCGCCTCCCCCTGGCGCGCGGGTTTGTACAGGTTGTCGTAGCTGTTCGCCAGGTAGAAGTGCGCGGCTGCGGAGCACTCGCCCCCCTCGCACGGGATCCTGATGTCGGGGCTGAGCGTTATCGTCTCCTCGTACTTGGAAGCCGCCTTTTTGTACTCTTGTTGCTGGTACAGGACGTTGGCGTCCTTGAACGTCTTTCTGGCTTTGAGCTCGTTCAGCTTGCCGCAGCCCCCCGCTGCGACAGCCACCGTGAGAGCGATCGCCACCGGGCCGAGCATCGCCTTCCGCATTGTTTCCCCCTGCTATAGAGCGGGATCCGCCGAGGACCGGCCAGTATAGTCAGCCCCAAAAGGCAGCGTCAAGCCGGGTTCCGGTATCATGAGCGTTAGACACCGGTTGTCATGATTCGGTTCGAGGATCTCGTCGAAAAGGTCCGGGCCAACATCCCGGACGCCGACGTCGAGCTGCTCCGGCGCGCCTACGTCTTTTCCGCGTTCGAGCACAAGGGACAGGTGCGCCATTCCGGCGAGCCCTACCTCGTCCATCCGCTGGAAGTGGCGGATGTCCTGGCGGACATGCGCCTGGACGTCGTCACGATCGTCGCTGGCCTGCTGCACGACGTCGTCGAGGACACCCGCACGCCGATCGAGCGCATCCAGGAGCTGTTCGGCGCCGAGGTCGCGCACGTCGTCGAGGGGGTGACCAAACTCGGCGCCCTGTCCTTCTCGTCGAGCGAGGAACGGCAGGCGGAGAACTTCCGCAAGATGCTGCTCGCGATGGTCGACGACATCCGGGTCATCCTCGTGAAGCTCGCCGACCGCCTGCACAACATGCGCACGCTGCACCACCTGCCGGAGGAGCGGCGCCTCAAGATCGCGCAGGAGACGCGCGACATCTACGCGCCGATCGCGAACCGGCTCGGCATGAGCAAAGTGAAGAACGAGCTCGAGGAGCTGGCGTTCAAGTACCTCGAGGCGAAGCCCTACGAATCGCTGCGCGCGCGCGTGGATGCGCGCCGCCGCGCGGCCGAGGGGATGATCGAGGAGCTGAAGCGGACGATCACGGCGACGCTCGCCGAGGCGCAGGTCCCGGTCATCGAGATCGACGGGCGGATCAAACGTCTGTTCAGCATCCACCAGAAACTGAAGCGGCAGAAGATCGACCTCGACCAGGTGTACGACTTCGTCGCCCTGCGCCTCGTCACCGACTCGGTCAAAGACTGCTACGCCGCGCTGGGCATCATCCACCAGACCTGGTCGCCGGTGCCCGGGCGCATCAAAGACTTCATCGGCATGCCCCGTCCCAACGGCTACCAGTCGCTGCACACCTCGGTCGTGAGCGAGCGCGGCTTCCCGTTCGAAGTGCAGATCCGGACCGCGGAGATGCACAGCATCGCCGAGGAAGGGATCGCCGCGCACTGGAAATACAAGGAAGGCCGCGTCGGCGCGAACCGCGACGAGCAGTACTTCGTCTGGCTCCGCCAGCTCCTCGAGTGGCAGCAGGAGGTCCGCGACCCGCAGGAGTTCATCAACAACCTGAAGATCGAGCTGTACCCGGAGGAGGTCTACATCTTCACCCCGAAGGGGGAAGTGAAGGCCCTGCCGCGCGGCGCGACGCCGATCGACTTCGCGTATGCGATCCACACCGACATCGGCCACCTGTGCGTCGGCGCGCGGGTCAACAGCAAAATGGTTCCGCTCCGCACGCGGCTGAAGAACGGCGACATTGTCGAGATCGTCACCGCGCCGGGCCACAAGCCAAGCCGCGATTGGCTCAACTTCGCCGCGACGTCGCGCGCGCGCAACAAGATCAAGCACTTCATCCACGCCGAGGAGAAGGCGCGGAGCATCGAGCTGGGACGCCGCCTGTTCGAGAAAGAGGCGCGGCGCTTCGACGTCAACCTGAAGGCGTTGCTCGACCCGGACGCGCTGACGAAGGCGGCGAACGAAAACGGTCTGGCTAAGGCGGACGAGCTGTTCGCGGCGATCGGCTACGGCAAGCTCGCCCCGCGCACCGTCCTCGCGAAGGTCGTGCCGCAGGACCAGCTCCGGGAGAAGCCGCCCGAGACCGCCATCGCGTCGGTCGTCAAGCGCGTGCTCGGGACCGGCGAGCAGAAGATCAAGGTCCGCGGGATCGACGACCTGATGGTGTTCCGCGCGCGCTGTTGCAACCCGATTCGTGGCGAGAAGATCGTCGGCTACATCACCCGCGGCAAAGGCGTGTCCGTCCATTCCGCGATCTGCCCCAACGTCGTCAACCTCCTCTACGATCCGGAGCGCCGGATCGACGTCGAGTGGGACAAAGAGGGAGATCCCGCCAAATACATCGTCCGCCTGTCGATTCAGGTCGAGGACCGCAAGGGCATCCTCGCCGACATCAGCGCCAAGATCGCCGGGATCGACACGAACATCAAGAACGTCGAGGCGACCTCGAACGGCGACAACCGGGGGAACATCCGCATGACGATCGAGATCAGCGACATGAAACACCTCGAGAAGGTGATCAAGTCACTGAGAGCGGTCAAGGGTGTCGTAGACGTCGAGAGGGCTGTGCGCTAACCGTAACGTCAGTGCTGATTGTGGAATGCTGATTGCTGAGCGATTGTGGAATCAGCACTCAGCATTCAGCAATCCTCACTGCAGGACCGCGATCACGTCTATTTCGACCCTGGCGTCCTTCGGAAGCCGCGCGGCCTGCACGGTGGACCGCGCCGGCGCGGGCTGACTGAAGTAAGTCGCGTAGACCTCGTTCATCGCCGCGAAGTCGTTCATGTCCTCCAGGAACACCGTGGTCCGGACGACCTGATCGAACGACGCGCCGGCGGCGGCGAGGATCTCGTGTATGTTGGTGAACACGCGGTGCGTCATCGTCGCAATGTCTCCGGCGATGAGATTGCCGGTCGCCGGATCGATCGGGATCTGACCCGAGATGAACAGAAGCTGTCCCGCGCGGACGGCCTGGGAGTACGGGCCAATCGCCTTCGGCGCCTTGTCGGTGGAAACGGCGGTCCGCATCCCCGTTACGCGGCTTTGACGATCTTGTTCGAACGGAGGCAACGCGTGCACACGCGCACGCGGCGGACCGCGCCGTCGATGAGCGCCTTCACCCGCTGCAGGTTCGGCTCGAACCGGCGCGCCGTGACGTTGTGCGCGTGACTGATGTTCCGGCCCACGACCGGGCCCTTCCCGCAGAGTTCGCAACGCTTGGCCATGATCTGATCCTGCGCTCCGCAGCCCCGGCGGGCCGCGCTAGAAGCGGCCCGCGACGGCCGCACGAATCAGCTATTATACACAAACCCCATGAGTGACCGAAAGTACAGGCAGCGCGGCTACATGGACGACCCGCGCGACCGCGAGCGGGGGTCGACGTCCGGCGGACCACCGGCCGCGAAGCGGGAATACACCCCGCGCGGCCAGCCGCCGCTCGCCCCGAAGGCCCCCAACATGCCCGGCTTCCGGGACGTCGTCCGCTGCGCGCGGTGCGGTCACGTACTGTCGCCCCCCATCGGCTTCGACACCCGCTGCGAGCGCTGCGGCGCCGAGCTGCACAGCTGCGCGCAGTGCGCGCACTTCGACAGCGGCAGCCGCTTCGAGTGCACGCAGCCGATCGAGACCCGCGTCGCGCCGAAGGATGCCAAGAACGCGTGCACCTACTTCGAAGCGCGCGTGACCCTCGAGCGCGAGACGAAGTCCTCGGGCGGTCCGCCGAGCGCGCGGAAAGCCTTCGACGATCTCTTCAAGTTCTAGGGGACGATCACGCGTTTCTGGCTCTCGGCCCGGGCATCCGCCGCGGCAGGCTTCATCACGCGATCGACTAGATCCAGATAGGTCCGCGCGCCGTCGCCGAGTGTGGACCCGGCGCCGCGCGCGAGCGTCTCCAGCATCCGCAACGCCGCGGCGAGGTCGAGATCGGGGACCGACCGCTCAGCCCGCGCGAGCTCCTCGAGCCCGCGTTTCAGATCTGCGGCCAGACGCTGCGCCGGGATCGACGCGGCCTGGTGCTCGTAGAGGATACCCTTCGCGGACGTCTCGAACGCCGACGCGAGCGATCCGGCCGCGTCGGCCACGTCGCGATCGACAAACGGCGCCAGCCCCGTGACCGCGGCGGACGCCGCAGTTGCACACTGTTTCACCAGTGCCTGCAGATACAGCAGCACGCGCGCCTGCCGTTCGCTCAGATCTCCGAGAGCACCGTAAATGAACGCGAGATCACGTTCCTGTCGGCGCTGCGCGACCGCCGGCGGGTGCTGTGCCGAGGCGCGCAGCCAGCCGCAGTCGGGCGGGCAGGCGATTTCCACCAGTCGCTTCGTGCCGCAGCAGACGGCGCAAATGTCGCGGCCGAGCGCCGGGCAGGCGCGGCGCGCCTTACGCGTACCGCACAGAGGACAACGTTCCGTAGCCATCTCGGAATCCGAGCTATCAATTATAATGGCGCCGCACCACGACAACTTGCAGGAACACGGCTTGCATCCCCGTCTGCGCCGGCCCAGCGTACCGGCCGGCGCCGGGAGACGGAGGGAGTCGCACAGATGGGCGGTTCGCTCTTCGAAGAAACGCCGGCCGAGTACTTCAGGGAACTGGTCGAATCGGCCGTCGCGCGGCAGCGCCTCGAGGTCGGCGAGTTGACGTCGTTCTATCTCGTCAATCTGCTATGCGGCTTCGTGCGTCTCGAGCGCGGCGCGTCCGCGACGCTCGACGACGAGCCGCTCGCGCTGCGGCTCGCACAGGCGCTCGACAGCGGCGGTGCCGAGCAACGCGCCCGCCTGCGGAACCTGGGCGACCTCTCGTTGTTTGTCTCGGGATTCTTTTCCGACAGCCTCTCCCGCAAGACCGTCGACGTCGACTACTACGTGAGCATGGGCGAGTACGCCTACGGGTCGCTGAGCCGATCCGAAGAGGCCGCGCTCGCGTGCATCTTCAGCGAGCTCGCCTCGAAGTTCTGCAGTGTCGCGGACGTGCTCAGCGACGTCAGTGAGCGCAGCGCGCTGACGTCCAATGCCGACCTCCTGCGCCTCTACGAGCGTTGGCTTCGTACCGGCAGCCGGCGCAACGGTCAGCTGCTCGCCGAGCGCGGCATCGTCCCGAACGCCTCCCTCGGCAGCCGCTTCATTCAGTAGAACCAGGCACCCTAGGGAAGTCGCGCCGGGATCCCGTGAATCTGAGCTGGACAGTTGGTCCCTCTGTGGACATCTAGCCACAGTTCTGTCGTCCTCACATCAGGACAGAGATGGGTCGCCAAGCGAACGAACCGAATCGGGGGGGTCCGGCGTCTAATCGGTCAGTTGGACGGCAGCCCGGGGCGGTCCCCGGGACAGGCAGAAATGTAAAGCGTTTTTTATGAGCCAGTTAGCTGTGAAGGTCGAGGGCGAGTAGGCCGGCCCCGGAGTGAGCGGATCCCTTCGGACGGCCCCGCGAAGACCCACGACCCCTTCTCGACATCAGCTTGAGTGTGGCTAATTCCCCGGTGTTGACGAGCGTATGCCGGACGTCAAGTGTGGCAGCACGCTTGCAAGGCCGAGCGAGCAAGTTCGGGAATGTCGGCGGCGGAAAGGAGTCGCTGTCATCATGACTGTGGAGCATGCGAAAGACCAGATGAGCCAGGATCGGTACGCTGAGCTCCAGCGGATTCTGCAGGAGCGGCGCCGTGAGATCGTGAGTAAGGTTCACGAGAAGATACGGGATGTGCGAACCGAGGGGCAGAGCGGCCAGGAGCAGGGCGTGCTCGACGCGGCCGAGAGCTCAGAGGCGGACATCCAGGAGGAGATCGAGCTCGCGCTGATCCAGATGAAGACTGAGACGCTCAGCCGGATCGACGAGGCGCTCGCGCGGCTCGAAGAGGGCAGCTACGGGTACTGCTTCGAGTGTGGCGAGGAGATCGCCGAGCGCCGGCTGCGCGCGCTGCCGTTCGCCGTCCGCTGCAAGGACTGCGAAGAGGCGCGCGAAGCGGCCGAGCAGCGCGAGCGCGTGATGGCGCAGCGCCGCGGCGCCGCGTCGCTCTTCCTGGACATGTCCTCGTAAACGTCCAGGTAGCGTCCAGCAGCCGGACCAGACCAGGATCCCGCCAAGCCGGAAGAGGGGGAACAGTTCCCCCTTTTCCCGGCCGATACTTGCGACTAAGGTATCGTCCATGAGCGAGCGAGGTGAGCGTCCCGGCGTCGACGAATCGTCTGTCGCTGAGCGTCCGCTCGCCATTCCGCCTGAGCTGCCGGTGCTCCCGCTCCGGGACACCGTTCTGTTCCCCAATTCATTCATGCCGCTTGCGGTCGCCCGCGAGAGCTCCGTCCGCCTGATTGACGAAGCGGCCGCCTCCGGTCGGATTATCGGCGTGTTCACGCAACGCGACGCGTCAGTCGAAGAGCCGGCCGAGGACGATCTCTACCGCACCGGCACGGCGACCCACATCCACAAAATGTTCAAGCTGCCCGACGGCAGCCTGCGCCTCATCGTCCAGGGGCTCGCGCGCCTGCGACTGGATCGCGTCGTCGCGCTCAAGCCGTACATCCGCGCCGACGTCACGGCGGCGGAGGAGCAGCTCCGCGACGAGGACCGCCTCGAGATCGACGCGCTGCAGCGCAATATCAAGACGAACTTCCAGCAGGTTGTGTCGCTGTCGCCGCTCTTGTCGGATGACCTCCAGACACTCGCGCTCAACATCGTCGATCCGGCCAAGCTCGCCGATTTCATCGCGTCGAGCCTGACGACGCTGTCCACCGCCGCGCGGCAGGAGGTACTCGAGACGCTCGACGTCCGGGCGCGCATGGACCTGCTCAACCGCGTCCTCATCAAGGAGCTCGAGGTCCTCGAGCTGGGCTCGAAGATCCAGTCCCAGGTGCAGTCGGAGGTCGGCAAGAACCAGCGTGAGTACTTCCTGCGCGAGCAGCTCAAAGCAATTCAGAAAGAACTGGGCGAAGGGGACGAGCAGGCCAAGGAAACCGAGGAGCTGCGGCAGAAGATTGAATCGGCCGGGATGTCCGACACGGTCAAGAAGGAGGCGCTTCGCGAGCTCGATCGACTCTCGAAGATGCCCGTGGCGGCCGCCGAATACACGGTGTCGCGCACGTACCTGGACTGGCTGGTCTCGCTCCCGTGGGCGAAGCGGACCGAGGAGATCATCGACCTCAAGCGCACGAAGTCGGTGCTCGACGCGGACCACTCGGATTTGGAGAAGGCCAAGGACCGCATCCTCGAATACCTGGCCGTCCGGAAGCTCAACCCGGAGGTCAAGGGCCCGATCCTCTGTTTCATCGGACCTCCCGGCGTCGGGAAGACGTCGCTGGCGCGCTCGATCGCCGCCTCACTCGACCGCAAGTTCGTGCGCGTCTCGCTCGGCGGCATGCGCGACGAGGCCGAGATCCGCGGCCACCGGCGGACGTACATCGGCGCGCTGCCGGGACAGGTCATCCAGGGGCTCCGCCGCGCGGAGTCCAAGAACCCGGTCTTCATCCTCGACGAGATCGACAAGCTCGGCTCGGACTTCCGCGGCGATCCGGCGTCGGCGCTCCTGGAGGTGCTCGACCCGGAGCAGAACAACACGTTCCGCGATCATTACCTCGACGTGCCGTTCGACCTGTCGGAGGTGCTGTTCATCACGACCGCGAACGTTATCGATACCATCCCCCCGGCGCTGCGCGACCGGATGGAAGTGCTCGAGCTTCCCGGCTACACCGAGGAAGAGAAGCTCAAGATCGCGCAGGAGCATCTGATCGCAAAGCAGGTGAAGAACCACGGCCTGACGCCGGAGCAGATAGAGTTCGATGAGCCGGCGGTGCGGGCCATCATCCGCGGCTACACCCGCGAGGCAGGCGTCCGCAACCTGGAGCGCGAGATCGGCGCGCTCTGCCGCAAAGTCGCGCGGCGCCGGGCGGAAGGGGACACCGCGAAGGTCGTCATCACGCGCGATGTCGTCACCGCCTTGCTCGGCGCGCCGCGATTCCTGGACGAGGAGCTCGAGGAACGCACGAAGAACCCGGGCGTTGCGGTCGGACTGGCCTGGACGCCGGCCGGCGGCGAGGTGCTCTTCGTCGAGGCCTCCCGCATGCAGGGTGGGGGGTCGTTGACGCTGACGGGGCACCTCGGAGATGTGATGAAGGAGTCGGCGCGCACCGCGCTCTCCTGGTTCCGCGCGCACGCGCCGCGCTACGGTGTGGATCCCGCGTTTTACAAGGACGCGGAGATCCACCTGCACGTCCCGTCCGGCGCGATCCCGAAGGACGGCCCGTCGGCGGGCGTGACGATGGTAACGGCGCTCGCGTCGGAGCTGACCGGCCGCGCCGTGCGCGGCGACATCGCCATGACCGGCGAGATCACGCTGTCGGGGCGGGTGCTCCCGGTCGGCGGCGTCAAGGAGAAGGTGCTCGCGGCGCGCCGGCACGGGATTCGCGAGATCATCCTGCCTCGACAGAACGAGAAGAACGTCCGCGAAGACCTCGGCGAGGAGCTGCGGCAGGATCTCCGGCTGCACCTGGTCTCGGCGATCGAGGAGGTCCTGGCGCTCGCGCTCCAGCCGACCGCCGAGCAGACGACAACGCCCAAGCTGCCGGCCGAAGTCGAACCGGTGGTGACCGCGAGTCGCGGCCGGCAGGCCGCCGAGCCCCGGCCACCGGCCTCCTAGGTCGATGCGGGTCGTCTCGTCGCGAGCCTACGAGCTGGACATCGGCCCGCACGTCTGGCCGCTCTCGAAATACCGGCTGATTCGGGACGCGCTCTCGACGCCGGTTGCCCGCAACCTTCAGGTCTTCCGCGATCTTGGCTTCATCGAACCCACGCCCGCGAGCTGGGACGACCTTACCCTCGTCCACACGCCAGAGTACGTCGAGAAAACCCGTCTCGGCCGGCTGTCGCCCGAAGAGATCGCACAGCTCGAGATCCCGTGGTCGCGGGAGATTACCGCCGGCTTTCGCCTGATGGTCGGCGGGACCATGCTTGCGGCGCGGCTCGCGCTGGAGGATCGCATCGCGGTGCACCTCGGCGGCGGGCTGCACCACGCCTTCGCGAACCACGGCGAGGGGTTCTGCATGTTCAACGACGCCGCGGTTGCTATCCGGCGCCTGCAGCGCGACCGCGCGATCCGCCGCGCCGCCGTCGTCGACTGTGACGTCCACCACGGCAACGGCACGGCCATGATCTTCGGCCGCGACGCGGACGTCTTCACCTTCTCCATCCACCAGCAACAGAACTATCCGGTGTGGAAGCCGCCGAGCGACCTCGACATCGGCCTCGCCGACGGCACGCGCGACACCGGCTACCTGGCGAAGCTCGAAGGAGCGCTGCAGGCGGTCGTCGCACACCGGCCCGAGGTCGTCGCCTACCTGGCGGGCGCCGATCCCTTCAAGGAGGATCAGCTCGGCGGGTTATCGCTGACGAAGGAGGGGCTACGGCGGCGCGACCGCATGGTCTTCGACGCCTGCAGCGCCGCCGGCGTGCCGGTGTTCGTCACGCTGGCGGGTGGCTATGCGCGCCGGGTCGAGGACACGGTCGACATCCACGTCGCAACCGTTGAGGAGGCAATAAGCGGTCTGACCCCCTATCCAAGCAGCAACAAGAGACCCGCCACGGTCTTCATGTCGAGAATCTCTCCTCGCTGAATCATCGTACGGACGTCGTTGAGCGCGAATGTGCGCGGCTCGAGCACCTCGTCTTCGTCGAGATGCGCGGCGGTCGCCGGCTGGTCCAGGCCGTCGAGCCGGTAGAAGATCATTTCCTCGTCGCAGTAGCCCGGCGTTGGGAAGAGCGATCCGAGCCGCTCCAGGCGGCGCGGGATCTTGCCGATCTCCTCGTGACATTCCCGGCGTGCGGCCGCGTCGGGGGCCTCGCCCGGATCGACGGTGCCCGCGGGCAGCTCCCAGACCCACCGATCGATCGGATAGCGATACTGTCGGACGAGCACGACGTGGCCGGCGTCGGGCAGCGGCAGGAGGACAACGGACGCGGCGTGGCGCACGACCTCGAGGGTTATCTCGCGCCCGTCCGGCAGCTGCGCGCGGTCTACGTCCACCTTGAAGATGCGTCCATCGAAGGCCACCCGGCCGCCGCGCCGGATGATCTTTACGTCAGTCATGTCGCATCTCTCCTCAATTCTGCGATCAACTGCTGCAGGTCCGTGGGCGGCGGAGCGACGAACTCGACCCGCGAACCGTCGGCCGGATGCGTGAAGGCTATCCGCGCGGCGTGGAGGAACGGCCGGTCCAGTCGTGCGAGCGCGCGCAGATGCGCGGGCAGTTGTCGGCGGGTGCCGCCGTACGTCGGGTCGCCGACGATCGGGTGGCCGATGGCGCTCAAGTGCACGCGGATCTGGTGCGTCCGGCCGGTCGCGATCGCGACATGCAAGAGCGACACGCCGCGCAGGTGCTCGGCCGCCGTCACGCGCGTCACCGCGGAGCGCGCGCGCCGCGCGCGCGTGGACATCTTCTGCCGGTCGTGCGGGTCGCGGCCGATCGCGGCGTCGATCCGCCGGCCGGCCTGCACCAC
>JBOGJB010000014.1:0-6361 GCA_050745085.1 Vicinamibacterales bacterium | reverse complement strand
GGCGACGGTGGGGAGCCTGTTCGTCATGTTATTCGCGTTGTTCTTCATGCTGCGCGACGGCTACGCATTCGGCAGGCGTGTGCGCGACCTGCTTCCGCTGCCCGAGCGGGAACGCGATCGACTGATGACCGACACCCGGGATCTCGTCGTCGCCAGCGTCGGCGTCGGTCTGCTGGTTGCGGCGATTCAGGGCACGATCGGCGGCGTGGCGTTCTGGCTGCTCGGCATCGAGGCGGCCGCGCTGTGGGGTGTGGCGATGGCCATCTGCTCGCTCATCCCGCTCGTGGGAACCGCGCTCGTGTGGGTTCCGACCGCCCTGTGGCTGCTGTTCTCAGGTGAAATCGTCCGCGGCGTGATCCTCGTCGTTGTCGGCGTTGGCGTCATCGGCCTCGTCGACAACATTGTGAGGCCGCTTCTTCTGAGCGGCCGCACGTCCGCGAGCGGCCTGGTCATCTTCCTCGGCCTGCTCGGCGGCGTCGCGGCGTTCGGGTTCATCGGGCTGGTCCTCGGACCAATCATCCTCGTGACCGCCGGCAGTCTTCTTACGGTGTTCACGCGGCGGGTGGAGGCGCCCGACGCGAGTTAGCTGACTTCACGTGATTGCGCGCCATCCTGGTTAACTGGGCGACGAACGGAGCGACCGGCCAATCGCAACACCCCCGACGACGCCGACGAGCGCGCCGATGCCGGCGCCGGTCGCGAGATACGTGATCAGCGCCGGACCGGCGGCGTTGACGAGGCCGAAGACCCACGCGGCAAAGGTCCCGAACACGAGTCCGACGAATCCGAACCCCACGATCGATCCCACCGAGATCGGCTCGATCGGTGCGTCAACGTCCACTGGCTGGAGCCTCGGCACGAGAAGCTGAAGGAGACCGAGCGTGATCAGGTAGATCGAGCCGGCAATCAGGAAGTTGATGGTGTAGTCACCCGGTCTGAGCTGAAGCAGCACCCCGGTGATGACCGCGAGCATCACGCCGCCGACGGCACCCGCCATGCCGCCGATGCCGACCACGGAACCGACCGCCTGCCGCGGAAACGTATCCGAGACCAGCGTGAAGACGTTCGCCGACCAACCCTGATGAGCGGCCGCGGCAAGGCCGATCAATGACACCGCGAGCCAGAGACTTTCGATCCGCGGCACGAGCAGGACCGGAGTCACGGCGAGCGCGCAGATGAGCATCGCCGTCTTCCGGGCCCTGTCGATCGTCCATCCTCTCTTGATCAGACTGGACGACAGCCATCCGCCTCCGATGCTCCCGACGTCGGCGATCAGGTAGATCACGATCAGCGGCAGCGGAATCGTCGTCAGATCGAGCTGGTGCTTGTCTCTCAGGAAGTTGGGCGTCCAGAACAGATAGAACCACCAGATCGGGTCGGTCATGTATTTTGCGATCGCGAAGGCCGACGCCTGCCGGCGAGGTATCAAGCGAACCCATGGCGTTTTTCCAGGTGGATCCGGCGGATCGCTTTGAATGAACGCGAGCTCCACAGGTGAGAGTCGTGGATGGAGTTCAGGCTTCCGATAGACCGGCAGCCAGAACGCGAGCCAGACGAATCCGATCGCGCCCGTCAGAATGAACGCCGATTGCCAGCCGAGGTTGATCGCGATCCAGGGCACCGTCAACGGCGCCACGACCGCGCCCACGTTGGTTCCGGCGTTGAAGATCCCCGTCGCCAGCGCGCGCTCTTTCTTCGGGAACCATTCCGCGACGCCTTTGATCGCCGCGGGGAAGTTGCCTGCTTCGCCCAGCCCCAGTAACGCTCGGCAGAGGCCGAACTGAAGCGGGGTTCTGGCCAGCGCGGTCACCATCCCGGCGAGACTCCAGACCGTGAGAGCGAGGGCATAGCCTGTCTTCACTCCGAAGCGATCCATCAGCCGTCCGGCCAGGATGAGCCCGACGGCATACGCGGCGCTGAAGGCCGCGACGATGTTGCCGTACTGGAGCTCCGTCCAACCGATCTCCCGCTGGAGATCTCTCGCCAGGATGCCGAGCACCTGCCGGTCGACGTAGTTGATCGTCGTCCCGAAGAAGAGCAGCGCGCAGATGACCCAGCGGTAGCGCCCGAGCGCGGGGGCTGCGGTCGTGATTGCGGATGACAACAGCGGTTCCTCCCAGACTGTGGTTCGGAGCACCGTGGACAGTAACATGCTCGCGGCGTCTCCGCGCAGGCCGGGCGTTACCCTAACTGTCCCTCGGACAGGTCGGACCCTGATCGTCCGTCCGAGGCCACCAGCGCCCCTCGCGCGACACTATAGAGTCCAGGAGGCTTTCCTAGGTGCCCGAGCGAGCCGTTCCGTTTTGTCGGGGGGACGGTTCCGATCCGGCGCTGCAGAGGTCAGGCCGATGACCGCTTTCCCTCTCGACGACTACCTCGCTCGCGTCGGCTATCGGGGAATCGCCAAGGCGGATCTCGCGACCTTGACGGCGCTGCACCGGGCGCACGTCGACGCCATCCCATTCGAGAACCTCGAGATCCAGATGGGCGGCGCCGTCACGCTGGACGCCGAGGCGCTGGAGGCCAAGATGGTGCGCCGGCGCCGGGGCGGGTACTGCTTCGAACAGAACAGTCTGTTCGCCTCGGCGCTCCGGTCGATCGGGTTCGTGCTGGAAAGCTGCGAGGCGCGCGTCCGCCAGAACGCGGCCGGTACGATGCACCCCCGCACGCACATGGTGCTGACCGTCCGGTGCGAGGAGCGCGAGTGGCTCGTGGACGTGGGATTCGGCGGCGACGGGCTCGTCGAGCCGCTCGCGATCGACGGCAGCCTGAATGAGCAGGCCGGTACCCCTTATCGTGTGGCAACAGAGGGCTCCCTCTGCGTTCTGCAGCGTCAGATCGTCGGGGGGTGGGAGGACCTGTACGCCGTGCTGCCGGATCCTGTCTACGCGATCGACATCGAGATGGCGAACTGGTTCACGAGTACCCATCCGCGAAGCCCGTTCGTGCTCAACCTGACGACGCAGCGAATCACGGACGGCACCCGACACATTCTTCGGAACCTCACGTATACGATCGCGGATGGCCCCGAGATCCGTACGCGTGAGATCATGCGCGCGGAGCTCGTGCCGTTGCTTCGAGACATCTTCGGCCTCGATGTGCCTGATGACGCGAAGTTCAGAGCCCTGGACCGGTGAGCCCGAGCAGTGTTTTCTACGCGGCCGCCCAACTGACGAGTCCCGAGGCACGCCGAGGCACGAGCCCCGAGGCCACGCCCGAGGCACGAACCCCGAGGCCCGAGGCACGGACTAGTTCGTCTTCCTGAGAAGCGCCCTCTTCGCGTCCAGACCGAACGCCGGCTTGTCCTTCTGACCGCTGATCCGGATCGGGATGACCGTCTCGCCGTCGCGGCGCAACCAGAGGTCCCCCAGCCTTGCCAGCACCGACTTCCACCCCGTCGTCATCTCCGAGAGTGACGCCTCCGTGACGAGGAAGCCCTCGAAGTTCAGCGCCTCGCTCCGCAGGTGGAAGTCGCCGGAGAGACGGACCCGAGCGCCGGGAACCGAGAAGGTCAGCTTCGAGAACCGCATGCGGCCGGCGGCGAGCGAGAAGACGCCCGACACATTCGACACGACACTGTCTCCGGGAGGGGGCGCTTCGTTCGCATTGATCCCGCGCCCGCGATGGCTGAGCGTCGCGACTGCTTTCTGCACGTCGAAGTCGCTGAAGCGAGCGGATGCGAGCTGAAAGTTGCCGTCGAGCCGGAGCCGGTCGATGACGTCCGCCTCGCCCGGCCGCAGCTCCATCCGCGCGCGGGCTCGCACGGCGCCGCTCATCGGCGGGCGCGCGCCCCTCACTGCAAGCCGCAACAGATCCTCCAGCCGCGCGCGATCGACGTTCACATCGAGCTTGATCAGCCGTCCCTTGACCTCGCGGGCCCGGATGACGCGGCCGCTCGTGGCGATGTGGGAGTTGCCGAGCACGGCGCGGACGCGGGTGAGGATGGTGTCGCCGCTGGTTCCGTCCACGACGGCCTCGAACTCGGTCGTGAGCGGCACAGGATTGCCGGCGGAGGTCAGCGTGAACTTGGGCGTCTCGGTGCGGCCACGCACCTCGAGCCGCTCGAGCGGGCCCGTGAATTGTCCGGTGGAGCTCAGGATCCCCGCGATGCCTCTGAAGACGCCCAGGTTGGCGTCCTTGAACGCGTACTCGCCCTTGACGCGGGTGCGCCCAGGGTCGCGGCGTATCCAGCGGCCGATCCGGCCGTGCGCCTTGACGTCGCCGGGCGGCGTCGGGATCGAGAGGGTCGCCTCGAAACGGGTCGGTCCTTCAAGGCTCGCGTCCGCCAGCACGAGCCGGTGGATGTCGTAGACGCGCGGCGGCTTCGCGGGGTTCTTCGGCACGATCTCGAGACGCGCGTTCTCCGCGATCAGCTCGGTGATGACGGCAGGATGGCTTTTCCAGCCAGCCTCGTCCGCGTCATTATTTGTATCGTTCTTGTCCGTGCGATTCGTGGCGCCGCGTCCCGGCCCGACGTGAATGCCCACGCCGGTCAGTTTGACCGACCGTATGCGGCGCGGCTGACGGAACAGGCCGAAAGGTCCGGCGTGGACCTCGAACGTGTCGATCTCGATGAACGGCGCGGCGTCGTCGTACCGTTTCAGCACGAGCCCGGCGCCATCCACCGACAGCGTGGGCAACGGGTGCGCGCCGAACTCGCGCATCTCCACCTCGCTGTCCAGACGCTCGGTGAGGAACGTCTCCATTCGGTCGCGTAGTTGGGTCGGATGTACGAAACTGAGCAGTAGCAGAGCCAGGCCCGCGACCGCTGTTGTGGCGACGGCTACCCAAATCCACGCGCGCCTGCGCACGGAGTCCAATCTCAGCAATCTCGGTACCGGACTGGGATAAGCTGGCGCAATGGCGTGGGGCTGGCTGAGAGTGATCGAAACGATTGGCGATCTGGTCGATGTCGGACGGAAAGTCCGGCGCGCCAGCTCGGCCGTGAGAGGGGAAGGCGCCGAGACCGCGAGGCCCGAGGCTCAAGGGCTGACGTCGGCCCTCGGACAGATAGAGACGAGGCTGACAGGCGTGCTGATCGGCGCCCTGCAGGAAGCCTTCGAGCGCGACCGCACGCGGCTCGACCTCGAACGCGAGCGGGTGGACGCGGAGCAGCACCGCGCCCAGGAAGCTCTGCGGCTGGAGGCCGAACGGCAGGCGGCGGAGCGCGCGCACGCCGAGCGTCGTCTGACGATGATGGCCGCGCTGGCGTTGTGGATCACGTCGGCGGCGCTCGCGGCCTGGCTGCCGGGGATGCGCGCGCCGGTCGCGCGCGTGCCGCTCGGCGTCGGGTGGGCCTCGCTCATCGGCGCCATCGCGATCGCGTCAGCCTCGCGAGGATCGCTGGCGCAGGGGTTTCTGCTCGGCGGCTTCGGCTTGATCGCGCTCGCCGTGGTGCTCGCGCTATGAAGCCGCAGATTCACGCAGATTACGCAGATCGGTCTGGGAAGACCCCTGTGCTCATCACCGACTACGACCTTCATCTCTTCAACGAAGGCACACACGTCAGCATCTACGACAAGCTCGGCGCGCACCTGGTGACGGATCCGGAACGGGGGACGCACTTCGCCGTTTGGGCGCCGAACGCGAGCCGCGTGCGGCTCGTCGGCGACTTCAACGGCTGGAACGGGCACGGCTGGGACATGGAGCTCGTCGGCGCGAGCGGGATCTGGCGGCGGTTCGCGCCCGGCGTGACCGCCGGCGTCCGCTACAAGTACGAGATTCACTCCCGTACCGCCGGCGTCATCCTGCAGAAGGCGGACCCGTACGGCTTCTTCTTCGAGGTGACGCCCGCGACGGCGTCGATCGTCTGGGACATCGGCCGCTACCAGTGGGGCGACGACGACTGGATGCGCGGCCGTCCGGAGCGCAACGCGTGGCTCGACCGCCCTGTCAGCGTCTACGAAGCGCACCTCGGCTCCTGGCAGCGTGTCCCGGGAGAGGGGAACCGCTCGCTCACGTATCGCGAGCTGGCCGATCGCCTCATTCCGTACGTGCGGTCGCTCGGCTACACGCACATCGAGCTGCTGCCGGTGATGGAGCATCCGTTCACCGGGTCGTGGGGCTATCAGGTGATCGGCTTCTACGCGCCGACGAGCCGGTTCGGCACGCCGGAGGACTTCAAGTACTTCGTGGACCAGTGTCACCGGCACGGCCTCGGCGTGATCCTCGACTGGGTGCCCGGCCACTTTCCGAGCGACGCGCACGGCCTCGGCCGGTTCGACGGCACGGCGCTCTACGAGCACGCCGATCCGCGGCAGGGCGTGCACCGCGACTGGGGGACGCTCGTCTTCAACTACGCGCGCCACGAGGTGCGCAGCTTCCTCCTCGCCAACGCGCTGTTCTGGCTGAAGGAGTACCA
>JBOGJB010000013.1:0-5868 GCA_050745085.1 Vicinamibacterales bacterium | reverse complement strand
TCGGGCACGACGGGCGAGCCGAAGGGGGCGGAGCTGACGCACATGAACATGATCATGAACGCCATGATCACGGCCGATCTCTTCCGGCCGGCGCTCGACACTTCCGACGAGGCGCTCAACACCGTTCTCATCACGGTGCCGCTCTTCCACTCGACCGGCCAGACGGCGCAGATGAACGCGAGCCTGTACGCCGGATCGCGGATCGTCCTGCTGCCGCGCTTCGATCCGGCGGCCGTGCTGGACGCATTTCAGAAAGAGGCGGTGACCTGCTGGACGGCGGTGCCGACGATGTACTGGACGTTGCTGCAGCACGTATCGGCGGGCGGCATCGATGCGGCAGCGGCGGGGCGATCCCTGCGCCTGTGCGCGTCGGGCGGCGCGCCGATGCCGGTCGCGGTCATGGAGCAGTTCGAGCGCACGTTCGGCGCGCGCATTCTCGAAGGTTACGGTCTCTCCGAAACCGCGCCGGTCGCGACCTTCAACCACACGCAGCGCCCGTCGAAGCCCGGCACCGTGGGCCAGCCGCTCTACGGTGTGGAAGTGGCCTGCCTTGACGAGGACGACAAGCCGGTTGCGACGGGGGAGCGGGGCGAAGTCTGCATCCGCGGCCACAACATCATGAAGGGGTACTACAAACGCCCGGATGCCACGGCGGAGGCGATGCGCAACGGCTGGTTCCACTCCGGCGACATCGGGACGATTGACGCCGACGGCTATCTCGCGATCGTCGATCGGAAGAAAGACATGATCCTCCGTGGCGGGATGAACGTGTACCCGCGCGAGCTGGAGGAACTGTTGATGACGCACCCCGCGGTCTCGCTGGTCGCCGTCGTCGGCGTGCCGGACGAGCGGCTCGGCGAAGAAGTGAAGGCGTTTATCGTCAAGCGACCAGCCGCATCCGCCACCGAAGTGGAGATCATCGAATGGTGCCGGGACCATTGTGCCGCATATAAATACCCAAGGCAGGTGGAGTTCCGCGAGTCGCTTCCGGTGGGCGCGACGGGGAAGATTCTGAAACGGGCGCTGCGTGTCTGATGAGCTTACACAAGTCGCCTGACGCTGTCAGCGGGCTGACGGTCGAGCTTCTGGCACCTCGACGCTTATGCTGGGATTTCCCGGTGTTCCTGCATTTTTCGCGCGCCGCCCGAGACTGGCCGAACCCTTGCACTCCAGCGTCCCGCTCTACCCGCGATCTGTCGAGGGTTGGCCGGGCCTGCGGGCCTGCGTTATAGTCATCCGCCTCATGCCATCGGATTTGCCCGCGATTCACTCGCGTTCGACCGGCCTTGTCGACGTCCTCGATCGTGTCTTGGACAAGGGCCTCGTCATCGCGGGGGACATCAGAGTTTCGCTGGCCGAGGTGGAGCTGCTCACGGTGCGGATCCGTCTGCTCGTGTGCTCGCTCGACAAGGCGCAGGAGATCGGGCTCGATTGGTGGCGGTACGATCGGGACCTGTCGCCGGGAGGCGACCGCGTATCGGCCGAGCGTGAGCTGCGTGACCAGATTCGGCGGCTCGAACGAAAAGTGGACGCGCTCACGGCCGGTGCGGAACCGGGGAGGCGGAAGGTGAGGAGATCGCAAGATGCCCGTTGAACGAGCCGCTGGCGGCACAAGTCTTATCGACGTGCTCGATCGAGTGCTTGATAAGGGTATCGTCATCGACGCGTGGGTCCGCGTCTCGCTCGTCGGGATCGACCTGATCACCGTTGAGGCCCGAATTGTCGTGGCGTCGATCGATACCTACCTGAAGTACTCCGAGGCAGTCGCCCAGGTCGCGCCGATCTCGCGACCGGCGGGCGAACTCGCGTCGCACGAGAACGTGCTGGCTGAGAACGCCGCGCTGCGCGCGGAGCTGGCGGCCTCGCGGGCGCGTCGGCCCCCACGGCGGCGGCCGTCCCAGCGATAGCGGGACACCGGGATGCTCCAGACGGGATCGCCAGCCGGCGCGCCCGCGGCCATGACCAGCCTCGGCGACGGTGACGGCAAGCTGGGCCTCGTCGAGTACATGCTGGCGAGCGTGGACCTCCAGGCGTCTGCGCGCCGCGCGCTCGACTGGCTGGTGTCGCACCTTCCAATCCACCACGCGTTCATCGCGACGATCGATCCAGCCACGCGCCACCTCGCGATCCTCGCCGAGCGCGGGCTCGCCGATACGGTCGCCTCCGACTTCGCCCTCAGCCTGGAAGACGACGAGCATCCGCTCATCCGGGCGATGCACGGCACCGTCCCCGTGTACTTCGAGCGCGCGCCGCTCTTCTTCCGCGGCTCGTCCGAGACCGCCGCGCACGTGGTGCCGCTCAGCATGCAGCAGTCCGACGACGCAAGCGAGACCGTCGGCGGCGTGCTGGTCGTCGGCGCGGCGTCGCCCGAAATCCACCCGGAAGTCGTCTGGATCTCCGACATCTTCAGCCGCCAGCTCCAGCGGCTGCAGACGCGCCGCGCACTCGCCGAGACGCGGCTCGGCCAGGAGCGGATGCTGCTCTACAGCATCATCAACGCGGTTACCGACCCGATTCTCCTGACCGACCCCGAAGGGCGCCTGCTCATCGCCAACGCGCGCGCTGAAAAGCTGTTCTCGGCCCCCGATGACGCGAGCGAGGGCTGGCGGCGCGCCGTGTCGCTGAACAACATGCTCTTCTCGGCGGCGCTCTCGACGACCGCCGTCGAGGAGAAGACGATGGAGCCGGCGCGGCGCGAGCTGCTGCTGGTCGATCCGCTGGAAGGATCGGACCTGGTCTTCGAGCTGCTCAGCTCGCGCGCCAAGGACGAGCGGCAGGGCACGTACGTCGTATCGGTCCTGCGCAACGTCACCGACCTTGCGAAGGCGAAGGAAGAGATCGAGGAGAGCTACCACACGCTGCGGGTCGCGCAGGCCGAGATGCGCGACGAGCGCCACCGCCTCGACCTCATCATCGACTCGGTCGCGGACCCGATTCTGGTCACCGACGAAGCGGGCGACATCGTCCTGATGAACACCCCGGCTGAGCGGCTGTTCACGGCGCCGCCGGACAACCCCGAGGCGGTGATTCGGCGCGTGCGCGCGAACGGCGCCCACCTCACCTCGTTCGTCTCGAGCCTGCTCGCGAGCGGCGACGAGCAGCGGCACCGCGGCGAAATCGGCCTGGTCGATCCGGGGACGGGACACCCGTCGCCGGTGGAAGCAGTCGCCGGGACCATCCTCTCGGAGCAGCGCGAGCTGACGTGGGTCGTCACGATCCTGCACGACCTCCGGGAGGCGCTCGAGAAGGCGAAGCTGTATCTGCAGCTCAAGGATGCGTCGGCGGCGCTCGAAGTGAAGGTCACCGAGGCGACCGCCGAGCTGGCGCAGCAGAACGAGCTGCTTCGGCGGCAGGCGCTCGACCTCGAGCAGGCCTCGTCGCTCAAGACGCAGTTCCTCACCAATATGTCTCACGAGCTGCGGACGCCGCTCAACGCCGTCCTGGGCTACACGCACATGCTGATGCAGGGCGTGTCGGGCCCGGTGACCGAGCCGCAGCGCCGCAGCCTGACGCGGATCGACTCGAACTCGCGCCACCTGCTCGTGCTGATCAACGACATCCTCGACATCACCCGCATCGAGGCGGGGCGGATGCCGATCAACCTGACGACGTTCCGGGTGGCGCAGCTCATCGACGAGGTCATGGCGGAGCTGGAGCCGATCGTCAAGCGCTCAAACCTCTCGGTGAAGTCGAAGGTACAGTCCACGCTGCCGCAGCTTCGCACCGACCGGCAGAAGGTCAAGCAGATCCTCGTCAACCTGCTCAGCAACGCGCTCAAGTTCACGCATGAGGGGTCCGTCACCGTGACGGCTGCCTTCCAGGCGTCGAGCCGGACGATCGCAATCGCGGTCAACGACACCGGCATCGGGATCGCCGAAACAGACCAGATGCGTATCTTCGAGGACTTCCGTCAGCTCGACAGCTCGCCCGCGCGTGGCTACGGCGGTACGGGCCTCGGATTGTCCATCTGCCGGCGACTGGCGACGACGCTCGAAGGGATCATCGAGTTGCGGAGCGAACCGGGCAAGGGGTCGACGTTCACCCTGCAGCTGCCGGAGAAGCTGCGGAAACGGTGACCCCGTGAGGACAGAGGGTCCCATGGCCACAGAGTCGAAAGATCAGCCGCTCGTGCTCGTCGTGGAGGACTACCAGGACGCGCGGGAGATGTACAGCGAATATCTCCGCTATGCCGGCTTCCGTGTGGCCGAGGCGTCCAACGGCTACGAGGCGATTGAACAGGCGTCGGCGCTCGTCCCGGATATCATCCTGATGGACCTGGCCCTGCCGCGCATGGACGGCTGGGAGGCGACGCGCCGGCTGAAGGAGGACCATCGCACGCGGCACATTCCGATCGTCGCGCTGACCGGGCACGCGCTCTCGGGACACGCGGAGAGCGCGACCAAGGCGGGCTGCGACGCGTTCGTCACGAAGCCCTGCCTGCCGGACGCGCTCGTGGCGGAGATCACCAAGCTGCTGGAGATGCGGCGCAAGCTGAAGGCCGCGGCGGCCGGGCGAGGGCACACGCCGGTGCCGCGATCGGGATCCGGCAAGACCTCTCGACGGGACTGACGACTTATGGCGAAGCAGCGCAGGACCCGCACCGCGCCGAGGAAGAAGGCGCCGACCAGGAACACGCCGGACCGGTCGTCGCGCGGCCGGGAGACCCTCGCCCGGACCAAGGACGATCCGCCGGTGATGGGCAAGCTCGGGCGAGTCAAGATCCCCGCGCGCGCCGTGGACGCGCCGCCGCGCGTGAGCGACGACGGGGGGCCGTCTGGCGAGGGCAAGTACGTCTACTGCATCGTCCAGTCCGAGATGCAGTTGCTCTTCGGCCCGCTCGGCCTCGGCCCGGAGCCGGCGGACGTGCACACGGTCAACTACCGCGACCTCGCGGCGGTCGTGTCGAACACGCCGATGGTGGTGCAGGATCCGACCCGCGAAAACGTGCTCGCCCACCAGCGCGTCAACGAGACGGTCATGAAGCACCACACGGTGCTGCCGATGTCGTTCGGCACCGTGTTCAAGACCGGCGACGACATCGTCGAGCTGCTGCGGTCCGCGTACGATGCGTTCACCGACGTCCTCAGCAAGATGAAGGACAAGTTCGAGTTCGGCCTCAAGGTTCTCTGGGAGCGCGAGGCGATCATCCGCGAGATCGAGGACGAGGACGAGGACATCCGGCGGCTGAAGGGGGAGATTTCGTCGCAGAAGGGATCGACCTACTTCGCCCGCATGCAGTACGGCCGGTTGATCGACCAGGCGCTGCAGGCGCGGTCAGAACGGTACGTCGCGGAGATCTTCGGCGCGCTGCGTGACGTCTCTGTGGCGTCGCGGTCGAACAAGCCGATCGGGGACCGCATGATCATGAACGCCGCGTTTCTCGTCCTGCGCGAACGGGAGCTCGCTTTCGACGCGCGCGTCAAGGAGATCGGCCAGCGCTACGACAAGCTCACCTTCAAGTACACCGGCCCGTGGCCGCCGTACAACTTCGTCAATATCCGGCTGAAGCTCGAACGCGCGCATTGACGTGTTCCTGCTCGACACGCTGCTCATCGGCGGTATCCGCTTCGTCCTGGACAAGGTCGCGTCGGCTGCGGAGCAGGAGCTGAACGACGAGGACCGGCTTCGCGAGGAACTGCTCGCCGCGCAGATGCGCGTCGAGCTCGGGGATATGAGCGAGGACGAGTTCGCCGAGTTCGAGCGCGACGTGCTCGCGCGCATGCGGGAGATCCGCGAGACCCGCGAGGGAACGGCCGCCATGGGGGTCGTCGGCACGCACGCCGAGCTGCGCGTGACCGGCGTCGAGGCGACCTTTGGCGGCGACGAGAACGAGCAGTAGCCCGCTCATCCACCTCTATTCCGGCAAAG
>JBOGJB010000012.1:0-3787 GCA_050745085.1 Vicinamibacterales bacterium | reverse complement strand
GCACGAGCCCGATCGGACGGCGGATGTGGCAGCCGAATGACGTCAAGGAGTTCGCGACCGGACCCGGGCCGACCGCGCGCTTCTATATCGTCGTCGGCGTCGTGAGACAGGTCAGCATCGGCGGCCTGGTGGCGAGCGTGGACGATTCGCGCGTGGGCGCCTACTACTTTCCGTACACGCAGAATGCCGGGAACTTCATGACGTTTGCCATCCGGACCGCGGCGGAGCCGACGTCGCTGACGAGTGCGGTGCGGCGGGAGATTGCGTCGATCGACCCCGAGATGCCTTTCTACACCGTGCGCACGATCGAAGAGCTGAGGGATCTCTCGCTTACGAACCGGCGGACGCCGATGATGCTGGCGGTCGCGTTCGGCGCCGTCGCGCTGTTCCTCGCGGCCGTCGGCATTTACGGCGTGCTGGCGTACCAGGTCACGCAGCGCACGCGCGAGATGGGGATCCGGATGGCGCTCGGCAGCGATGCCGGCGGGGTCTTTAGACTGGTGATTCGCGAGGGGGCGTGGCTCGTGGCCGCCGGATTCGCGCTCGGGCTCGCCGGGGCGTTCGCGCTGCGCACGTCGATCACCAGCCAGCTCTACGAGGTTGAACCGATGGACCCGTTGGTCGTCGCGCTTGTCGTGGGGGTCCTCGGCACAGTGGGATTGATCGCGTGCGCGGTGCCGGCGCGGCGGGCGTCGAGAATCGACCCGCTGGTAGCCTTAACTGAACACTAGCATTGCAGGATTGGAGTTGAGCCCCTCCCCGTCCAGATCTCGCATTGCCTGGCATGGGGCTCCAGAGATACCTGCGGTTCAACGCCATCGGCGTCGCCGGCTTCGTCGTCCAGCTCGCCGTGGTCGCGCTGCTGACGGACATGTGCCGTGCGACACCGCTCCTCGCGACCGCGATCGCCGTCGAAGCGGCCGTCCTGCACAACTTCTTCTGGCATGAGCGGTGGACCTGGGCGGACCGGCCGTGCGCGGGCCGCGCCAGGCTGGCGCGGCTCGGCCGTTTCCATCTCGCCAACGGGTTGGTGTCGATTGTCGGGAATCTGGCGGTCGTCGCGACGCTCGCCGGTCTCAATCCGATCGCGGCCAATGCGATCGCGGTCCTGGCCTGCTCGATTGTCACCTTCGCAGCCGGGGATCGTCTGGTTTTCTCTCCTGGTCCCTGGCCGGCCTCCGGCCTCAGTCAATCCCTTCGCGCTGGGCAATCTTCGCCCACGTATCCTTGAGCGTCACCGTCCGGTTGAACACGAGGCGGCCTTCCGCGCCAGAATCCGGATCGACGCAGAAGTAGCCGAGGCGCTCGAACTGGTAGCGCGTGCCCGGCGTCGCGGCCGCCGCGCTCGGCTCGACTCTACAGTCGACGACGACCTCGAGCGACGCCGGATTCAGATCCTTCCTGTAATCGCGTTCGCCCGCGCCCGGCATCTCGGCGTTGAAGAGCCGATCGTACAGGCGCACTTCGGCCGGGATCGCGTGCGAGGCCGAGACCCAGTGCAGCGTCGCCTTGACCTTGCGGCCGTCCGGCGCGTCGCCGCCGCGCGTCGCCGGATCGTAGGTGCAGCGGAGCTCGGCGATCTCGCCGGTCGCGGCGTCCTTGACGACCTCCGTGCAGGTGATGAAGTAGGCGTTCCGCAGGCGGACTTCGCGTCCAGGCGCGAGCCGGAAGAACTTCTTCGGCGGGTTCTCGCGGAAGTCCTCCTGCTCAACATACAGCACGCGTGAGAACGGCACCTTCCTGGTGCCGGCGGACGGGTCCTCGGGGTTGTTGATCACGTCCATTGCCTCGACGCGATCCTCCGGGTAGTTCTCGAGGACGACCCGGAGCGGCCGCAGCACGCTCATGATGCGCGGCGCGCGCCGGTTCAGATCCTCGCGCACCGCGTGCTCGAGCAACGCGACGTCGACGACGTTCTCGCGCTTGGCGACGCCGATCCGATCGCAGAACGTGCGGATCGCCTCGGGCGTGTACCCGCGCCGCCTCAACCCGACGAGCGTCGGCATGCGCGGATCGTCCCAGGCGCTGACGTGCCCTTCCTGCACCAGCTCCAGCAGCTTGCGCTTGCTCATGAGCGTATAGGTCAGGTTGAGGCGGGCGAACTCGATCTGGCGCGGGCGCGAGGGCACCGGCAGGTTGTCGATGAGCCAGTCGTACAGCGGCCGGTGATCCTCGAACTCCAGCGTGCACAGCGAGTGGGTGACGTGCTCGATGGCATCCGACGGTGAATGCGCAAAGTCGTACATCGGGTAAATGCACCACGCGTTGCCCGTCCGATGATGATGCGCGCGGCGGATCCGGTACAGCACCGGATCGCGCAGGTTGATGTTGGGCGACGCCATGTCGATCTTCGCGCGAACGACATGCGCGCCGTCCGGAAACTCTCCGGCGCGCATCCGAGCGAGAAGGTCGAGATTCTCGGCGACGCTCCGGCTCCGGAAAGGGCTCTCGAGGCCCGGCTCGGTCAGCGTCCCTCGGCTCCGACGGATCTCGTCGGCCGACTGACTGTCGACATACGCCTTTCCGGCCTGGATCAGATGGACGGCGTAGGCGTAGAGCTGCTCGAAATAGTCCGATGCGTAATAGAGCCGGTCGTCCCAGTCGAAACCCAGCCAGCGGACGTCCGCTTTGATCGACTCGACGTACTCGACCTCTTCCTTTTCCGGATTGGTGTCGTCGAACCGCAGGTTGCACGTGCCGCGGAACTCGCCGGCGACGCCGAAGTTCAGGCAGATCGACTTGGCGTGGCCGATGTGCAGGTAGCCGTTCGGCTCGGGCGGAAAGCGCGTGGTGACGCGGCCGCCGTGCTTACCGGCAGACACGTCGCTCGCGATGATTTCCCGGATGAAGTCGAGCGCGGGCGTCCCGGCGCCCGCCGTCGGCGTCTCCATAAAGAGTCAATTATATCGGGACGAGCTTGCCCGGATTCATCAGGTTCTGCGGATCCAGCGTCCGCTTGATCGCGCGCATCACGTCCAGCGCGGCGCCGTGCTCAGCGGCCAGGTATTCGAGCTTGCCGAGGCCGACGCCGTGCTCGCCCGTGCACGTGCCGCCGAGCGCCAGCGCGCGCCGGACCATCCGCTCGTTGAGGCGGTGCGCTTCGGCGAGCTCCTGCTCGTTGTCGGGGTCGATGATGTAGATGAGGTGAAAGTTGCCGTCCCCGGCGTGGCCGACGAGCGCGATGGGAAGCGAGGACTCCCGGTTGTCGGCCTTGGTCTCGAGGATGCACTCGGCGAGCGCAGAGATTGGGACGCACACGTCGGTCGTCCAGCCCTTCGAGCCCGGGCGCAGCGCGAGCGACGCGTAGTACGCGTCGTGGCGCGCGCGCCACAGCTTCGCGCGGTCCTCCTCACGCAAGGCCCACCGGAAATCGCCGCCGCCGCGCTCCGACGCGATCTCCTTCACCATTTCGGCCTGTTCGACCACCGCGCGCTCAGACACGGCGTGAAACTCGAAAAAGAGCGTCGGCGCGACCGCGTAATCCAGCTTCGAGTACCGATTCACGGCGTCCATCTGCACCTCATCGAGGAGCTCGATCCGGGCGACGGGGATGCCGAGCTGAATCGTCGTGATCACCGTGGCGACCGCTCCCTCGAGCGTCTCAAACGGGCAGACGGCCGCCGAGACCGCCTCGGGCAGCCCGTGCAGCCGTAGTGTGACCTCCGTGATCACGCCCAGGGTGCCTTCCGAGCCCACGAAGAGCCGTGTGAGGTCGTAACCGGAAGCGGACTTGCGGGCCCGCGTCCCGGTTCGAATGACGCCTCCGTCAGCGAGGACGACCGTGAGC
>JBOGJB010000011.1:0-2541 GCA_050745085.1 Vicinamibacterales bacterium | reverse complement strand
CCGCCGGCCCCTCCGGCGCCACCCGCGCCTCCAGCGCCCCCGGCGCCGCCAGGCTCGTGGGGGATCTCGACGCGGAACGGCGAAGGACACTTCTCCTGGTCGCACAACGGCGACAAGCTCGACGTCCGGTACCGCGGCACGATCTCCCTGACCGACGACGACCGCGACATCGCCAGCATCTCGCCGGGCGGGTACTTCGTCATCGCCGAGGGCGGCTGGCTGGGCACCGGCAACAAGGTCGAGCTGCGCGGGAACGACGACGGGACGATCGAACGCAGGTTCTCGTCCGGCTGGCGCGAGCGACCGTATGAGCCGGAGGGGCGACAGTGGCTGGCGCAGACGCTGCTGCGAATCGTGCGACGCAGCGGGTTCGCGGCCAGGTCGCGCGTCGCGCGCATTCTCAAGGCGCAGGGGCCGTCGGGCGTCCTCGCCGAGATCTCGCGTCTCGAGAGCGACTACGCCCGTGCCGTCTACTTCCGCCAGCTGTTCGACCAGGCGGCGCTGCAGGGCCCCCAGCTCGCGCCAGCGCTGGCGCAGGCCGGCCGCGAGATCACGTCCAGCTACGAGCTCGGGCGGGTGCTGATGAAGGCGGCAGACGGGGCGATGACCGACGCCGCGTCGCGCACAGCGTACTTCGACGCCGCGACGAAAGTAACCTCGGACTACGAGATGCAGCGCGTGCTCGCGGCGGCGCTGTCGAAGCCCGGGCTCCCCCCCGCAACGGTCGCGCAAGGGCTGGCCGCGGCGAAAGGCATCGATTCGGACTACGAGCTCGCGCGGCTCCTCGTGACGACCGCGAAGTTCCAGACCCTCGACAAGACCACGCAGGGGCCGTTCTTCGACGCGCTGTCGATGGTCGGGTCCGACTACGAGCACCGGCGCGTGCTCGCGGCGGTGACGGATCGTGGCGGAGATCCCTCGTTCAACACGGCGATGCTGGCGTCGGCGTCATCGATCGATTCGGACTACGAGCTCGCGCGGGTGCTGACGCAGGTGATTCAGCGCGGCCAGGTCGAAGCGTCGCGCGACGCGTTCTTCCGCGCCGTCGACTCGCTCGGGTCAGGCTACGAGCGCCGGCGTGTGCTCGGCGCGCTGGCGGACACGCCGAACCTCTCGACCGAGACGCTGACGGCGCTGCTCAAGGCCGCCGCCGCGACGCGCAGCGACTACGACCTGGCACAGATCCTTCTTCGGGTCGCGGAGCGTCACAAGCTGCAGGGACCGCTGCGGGAGGCGTACCTGGACGCGGCCGATCGGATCTCGTCGCAGCACGAGCAGGGGCGGGTGCTGGTCGCGCTCGTGAAGAATGAACGCGGACGATAATGCCGAATGCCCAATGCCAAATGCCTAATGCGTCTGCACTCGAGACAGTCGGAGTGGCGAGCGCAGTCCCTTTCGGCCTTCGGCATTCGGCCTTCGTCATTAAGCCTGCCTTGAGCGCAATCGCCGGGTGTCCCGTCAGATTCGTCGCCGTCAGGCTCGCGCTGCGGTTCGGCGTGACGAAGGCGTGATACTTCTGCATCAACGCATCCATCATCTCTCCTCAGGCACACGCATCGGCGTATCCGGCTGTTGAGGCTGTCGGGACATGTCGCACTCCTGTGACATGGATCCGGGCGTACCTGCGTTAATCTGCAGCCGCGATTCCAGCGCGGATTCCCGTGAGTTCGAGCGACGTGCGGCTCGTGTTAACGCCCGGCGGCCCGGCGCGTCCTTCTGATCAGGTGGCCGAAGCTCCGGCCGAGGTGGACGCGGCGATTGTGCGCGCGGCGGCGGAAGGTGACGCCGGAGCGTTCGCGGCGCTGTACGACCGGTACGGACGCATGGTGCACGGCATTCTGCTCGCCCGCGTCGCGAGGGGGGACGTGTCGGATCTCCTGCAGGAAGTTTTTCTCGCCGCCTGGCGGCGGCTGCCGTCGCTGCGGGATCCCGCGGCGTTCGGCGGCTGGCTGGCGATGATCGCGCGCAACCGTGCGACGGATTACCAGCGCCGCGCCACCGACACCGTGGAGCTGCCCGAGAGCCTGGTGGACGACCGGACGCTCGGCGCAGAAACGGCCGCGGGGGCCGGCCTCGACGCACAGGCGGCGCTGGACGCGATCCGGTCGCTGCCCGGCGCGTACCGCGAAACGCTCGTGCTGCGTCTGGTTGAAGGTATGAGCGGGCCGGAAATCGCCGCGCGCACGGGCCTGACGCCGGCGTCGGTCCGGGTGAATCTGCATCGAGGAATGAAGCTGCTGCGGGCTTCGCTTGGAGCAACCGTGCATGACCTTCATGATCGGCAAAGACATGAGTGACACGCGCGACAAGAGCGACGAATATCTCTGGCAAGGAACGGGCGAGCCAGACGCCGAGGTCGAGCGCCTCGAGCGCGCGCTCGGAACGTACCGGCGTCCGCTGCCCACGCTGCCCCCGTTGCCGCCCCGCGTCGCGGTGCGCCGCAGCGTGGCCTCCGTCCTCCTGCCGCTCGCAACCGCCGCCGCCGTGGTGGCGCTCGTCGCCCTGGCCGGGTGGTACGCGTCGGGCGCCGGACGCGCCGGC
>JBOGJB010000010.1:0-1870 GCA_050745085.1 Vicinamibacterales bacterium | reverse complement strand
GGCCAGGACGAGTCCCCGCACCGCCAGCCTCGCGCGGCGGACGAGCGCGAAAATGATGTAGCCGCCCATCGACAGCCCGCCCAGGACGACGCCGACACCGACGCCGACGCCGACGCCGACCCGGTCGAGCCCCAGCGCGCCGGCGATGGCTTCGATGCGCGCTGCGTAATCATCCATCGACGTCTCGGAGGGCCCAAGGATATCGGGGGCGATGACTCGCCAGCCGGGCGGAGGCGCCTCGAGCTGCGGCCGCCAGAAGTCGGCGGTCAGCGGAAACGCATGGATGAGAAGGAGCGGCTCGCCGTTCCCGGCCTCGAGGACTCTCGTCTGGCGGCCGTCGGCGTCGAGGTGGCGCGTGGCGATCGGCATCGGGACATTCTATCCGTTGGAACACCGGACGTGGTCCGCGGTCTCAGCGCCGGGAGTCCGTTACCGGTCCGTCGCCCGCCGGTGATATCTTCTCGCGCCATGCGCAGAATCCTCATCGTCGCGACGGCCCTCGTCTGCGTGGCCTTGCCCAGCGCGCAGACCGACACGCCGGCAGTCGTCATGATCTCGATCGACGGCTTCATGCCGTCGCGGTATACGGGCAACGACGGCGCGAACATTCCGAGGCTGAGAAAACTGAAACAAGACGGCGTTTGGGCCGACGGCGTCGTGGGCGTCCTGCCGACCGTCACGTATCCGTCGCACACCGCGCTCATCACCGGCGTCCGGCCGGCCGTGCACGGTATCATCGACAACCGCATCCTGGATCCCGAAGGGCGATCAAACGCGGCGTGGTACTGGTACGCGCGCCAGATTCAGGCGCCGACGATCGTCGGCGCCGCTCGTGCGCGCGGGCTGCGCGCCGGTGCGGTGTCGTGGCCCGTCACGGTGGGGCTCGACGCCGACTACGTCGTCCCGGAGTTCTGGCGATCGAGCCACCCGGAGAGTCTGATCCTGCTGAAAGCCATGAGCACGCCGCGCGACCTCCTCGACACGATCGAGATCGCGGAAGGGCGGCCGTTCGGCTGGCCGCAGAACGACCGGCACCGGACGACAATCGCGACGCACCTCTTGCGCACGCGGCGGCCCGACCTGCTGCTGCTGCACCTCATCGAGCTCGACGGCGCGCAGCACACCTACGGTCCCGGCACGCCGGAAGCGACGAAGACGCTCGAGACGATCGACGGCTACATCGGCGAGATCGTGGACGCGATCGCGCAGGCCGGGATGGCCGGTCGGACGCACGTCGTCATCGTGTCGGACCACGGCTTCCTGCCGCTCCAGCAGATGCTCCAGCCGAATGCGGCATTCAAACAGGAAGGGCTCATCTCCGTAAACGATCGGGGAACGATCACCGACTGGAAGGCGTACTTCCACTCGAGCGGCGGATCCGGGTTCGTCTATCTCAAGGACCGCGGCGACGCCGCGACGCGCGACCGCGTCGCGAAGCTGCTACACACCTTGAAAGCGGATCCGGCGAATGGGATCCGCGCGGTGTGGACGCGTGAGGATCTCGACAAGGCGGGCGCGCATCCAGACGCGGCGTTCGGCCTGGACGTCGTCAACGGTTTCTACACCGGCGGGGGGCATGACGCGCTGGTCAAGCCGTCCACGAGCAAGGGCGGGCACGGCTTCGCCCCCGACCGGCCGGAGCTGCACGCGTCGTTCATCCTGACCGGTCCGAAGCTCGCGAAGCGCGGCAGCGTGGGCGTGATCAGGATGACGCAGATCGCGCCGACGCTCGCCAGGCTGCTCGAAGTCGGACTGTCGCCGAAGGCGGATCAACCGCTGGCGATCTGGTAGGTAGGGGGTCAGGCCCCTTATTCATATCGCAGCGCCTCGACCGGATCGACGGAGAGCGCGCGGCGGGTCGGTCCTAGGC
>JBOGJB010000009.1:0-3263 GCA_050745085.1 Vicinamibacterales bacterium | reverse complement strand
GCTGATGTACGTCGCGTTCGCGGTGGATTAGAGCAGGCGGTCCAACCGCCGCGCGTCCGGCACGATGTGCCAGCCGTTCCCCCGCAGCTGACGCTGATATTCCACGAGGCGCTCGATCATCGCGGTCGGCGTGGGGAAGCACTCGACGTGTTCCTCGCCGGCCTGCTCGACCGTTGTCGAGAGCTCGAACGCATTGCCGTCGATCGCGTGCCGCGCCTCGCAGACAATCAGCTCGGGGCCGCGTTCAAGAAACCAGACCATGGGCATCTCACGCGGGCGTGCGCCTCGCGTCTCGCAGTTGGGGAACGCCGGAAGAGTGAGCAACGTGCGTGCCGCACGAGCCGGCCCGTTTTCGGCCGGAAATCGTGACGGTGTTCCTGCGGAGCCAGGCTAACCGGCTGGCCGGTAGGCAGGCAGTTGGCCGGTATTACAAGAATGGCGATCGCCGAATGCCGAAGGCCGAAGGCGTAAGGATCAACCGCCGCGGGTGTGCATTTCGAGATGCGCGTCCTGTTTGAGCGCGCTGATGGGAATGAGCGGCGTGCGGCGATCGAGCGAGACGCGCTCTTCGGCGCCGCGCTCGGTGCGCGCGCGCCAGACGCGCGCGAGGATCGAGCGGAGCTCGTCGCGTGACGCACCGCGGCGCAGCGGGCCGCGCAGATCGGTGCCGAACCGGCCGTAGAGGCAGAGAAACCACAGGCCGTCCGCTGTCAAGCGGCTGCGATCGCACGTACGGCAGAACGGCTGCGTCACCGACGCGATGATGCCGAACACGGTGCCGTCAGGCAGGCAAAAACGCTCCGCCGGCGCGGCGCTGTCCTCAACGATCGGCTGTGCCGGGCCGTGGTGCGCAGCCAGCCGCTCGAGGATCTCGGCGCGCGGCACGACCGCGGCCGGCGTCCAACGCGTTGCGCCGCCAACGTCCATGTACTCGATGAACCGGACCTCGGCGCCAACCTCGCGTCCGAAGTCGACCAGCGCCGCCAGCTCGTCGTCGTTCACGCCGCGAAGGACGACGGTGTCGATCTTGAGCGCGTCGAACCCGGCGTCGGCGGCGGCGTCGAGGCCGCGCAGGACGGCGGCGTGGGCGTCGAGACGCGTCAGCCGGCGGAACCGGTCCGGCTGCAGCGTGTCGAGGCTGACCGTCAACCGATGGAGGCCGGCGGCACGGAGGTCGCGCGCCTGAGCGGCGAGGAGCACGCCGTTGGTCGTGAGCGCGAGGTCCTCGAGCGCGGGGCGCGCTGCCAGCCTCTCGACGAGCGCGGGCAGACGCGGGCGGACGAGCGGCTCGCCGCCGGTGATGCGGACGCGGTCGACGCCTTCGTCTGAGAATGCGTCGACGATCGCGCCGATCTCCTCGAACGTCAGCAGGTGCTGCCGCGGGAGCCAGACGTACTCCTCCTCCGGCATGCAGTACTCGCAGCGGAGGTTGCAGCGGTCGGTGACCGACACCCGCAGACTACGGAGCGGACGGCCGAGCGCGTCGCGCGTCGGTGACATTGCGATCATTATATAATCCGCGCGCTTGGAGGAGGATCCGATGCCGCGCCTGCGCTCGATCTCGACAACTCTCGCCCTGATCGCCCTCGTTTGTGTGCCGCTGGGGAGCCAGCCGCAACCGCCGCGCAAGCCGACCAAGCAGGAGCTGGCGAAGCAGAAGCAGGAGGCCGCGCGGCTCGACGCGCTCAAGCAGGACGCGCTGGCGGACGTCGAGGCGCGCCGGGAGTTCACGCAGCAGATGGTTGACTCGATCTTCAGCTTCGGCGAGCTCGGCTTCCAGGAGGTCGAGACGACCCGCTACATCATCGACATCCTGAAGAAGAACGGCTTCACGGTCCAGGAGGGGATCGCCGGCATCCCGACCGCGTTCATGGCGACGTGGGGATCCGGCAAGCCGGTCATCGCGCTCGGCTCCGACATCGACGGCATCCCGCAGGCATCGCAGAAGCCGGGCGTGGCGTATCACGACCCGATAATCCCCGGCGCCCCCGGTCACGGCGAGGGACATAACTCCGGTCAGGCGGTGAACATCACCGCGGCGCTCGCCGTGAAGAAGATCATGGAGCGCGAGAAGATCCCCGGGACGATCAAGGTCTGGCCCGGAACCGCCGAGGAGCTGGTCGGCACCAAGGCGTACTTCATCCGTGCAGGCTTCTTCAAAGATGTGGACGTTGCGCTCTTCACCCACGTGGGCCGGAACCTGTCGGTGTCGTGGGGCGCGGGCGGCGGCACCGGCCTCGTCTCGGTGGCGTACTCGTTCGTGGGCGAGACCGCGCACAGCGCCGGGGCGCCGTGGCGCGGCCGGAGCGCGCTCGATGCGGTCGAGCTGATGAACGTCGGCTGGAACTTCCGGCGCGAGCACCTGCGCCTCCAGCACCGCTCGCACTACGTCATCAAGGACGGCGGCGACCAGCCCAACGTCGTCCCGCGGACGGCGACCGTCTGGTACTACTTCCGCGAGATCACCCATCCGCGCATCAAGGAGCTGTGGGAGATCGGGGACACAATCGCGAAAGGGGCCGCGCTGATGACCGGCACCGAGCTGCAGCCGACCCGCGTGCTCGGGTCGGCCTGGCCGCGCCACTTCAACAAGGTGATCGCCGAGACGACCTACGAGAACATCAAGAACGTCGGCCTGCCGCAGTGGAGCGACGCGGACCAGACTCTCGCGAAGGCGCTGCAGAAAGAGCTCGGCGTCGAGGCGGAAGGGCTCGCCATGAAGATCGAGGATCTCGGCCAGCCCGTCACCGAGCAGCAGAACCGCGGCGGCGGCTCGGACGACATCGGCGACATCTCCTGGAACGTGCCGACGGTCACGCTCAGCTTCCCGTCGAACATCCCAAATCTGCCGGGGCACAACTGGGCCGACGCGATTGCGATGGCGACGCCGATCGCGCACAAGGGGGCGACCGCCGGCGCCAAGGCGCAGGCCCTGACGATGATCGACCTGCTCGTCCGGCCGGCGCTCATCCAGCTGGCGTGGGACTACTTCAAGAACGTCCAGACCAAGGAGATGAAGTACGAGCCGCTGATTCGCGCGCAGGACAAGCCGGCGATCGAGCTGAACGCCGACATCATGGCGAAGTACCGCCCTGAGATGAAAAAGTACTACTACGATCCGACGAAGTACAAAACGTATCTCGAACAGCTGGGCATTCAGTACCCCACGGTGCGGAAACCGACAACGTAGGCCCGACCTTCAGGTCGGGCGTGCCGGGACAACCCGGGCCGCTCGGGCGATCCGCGCACGCCCGACCTGAAGG
>JBOGJB010000008.1:0-3017 GCA_050745085.1 Vicinamibacterales bacterium | reverse complement strand
CCCCCGGAGCGCTCGGAGATCAAGAGCTGACGCCACTGCTGAATGCCGACTGCTGACTGCTGAATTCACAATTCGACAAGACTCAGCATTCAGCACTCAGCATTCCACATTGATCCGCGAGCTCAGTACTCCTCGGTGCGGACGATTGAAAACCCTCGCGCCAAGTAGTTCGGCAGCGCCGCCGCATGATCGAGGGTGGATGTGTGCAGCCAGACCCTCGCGGGCTGCAGCGCCCACGCACGCGTGGCGGCCTCGCTCAAAAGGTACTTGCCCAGGCCGCGGCCCAGATAGGCCGGGAGCAATCCAAAGTACGCGATCTCGATTGAATCGTCCGGGTGCTTGCGCAGCTCGAAGTACCCCGCCACGCCCCCGTTCACCGACAGCACCCAGAGCGACACGGCCGGGTCCGCCAGGTACGCGCGGATATCGGCGTCGGTCCAGCCGAGTCGATCGACCCAGAGATACGCCGAGCCCACCTCTCTGTAGAGCCGTCGCCAAAGCGAAGGCGCGCATTCGTCCGCCTGCAGGACGGTCACGTCCTCGCCCGGTGACGGCACCGAGCGGAGATCGTCGCGGCTGCGTTGTTCGAGATATGTGCGGGTCGGCATTGGTTGATACGCCCGGAGTCTAGCTCGGCATCCTGGCTTTCCATGCGGCGGCGGCCTCGAAGATGCGTTCAATGGCGTCGCCCTTCGTCAGGTCTCCTCGGAGCGTCTGCAAGTCTTTGATCAGCTGATCCAGCGCGTCGCCGATGTGATCCGCGTTGGTCGCGCAGACCTCGCGCCAGATGCGCGCGGGGCTCGACGCGAGCCGCGTGGTGTCCCCAAGGCCCCGGCCGGCGAGCGACAGCCCATCGTCCCCCGCCTCTTCCCCGACGATCCGCATCAGTGCGCTCGCCGTGAGCTGCGGGAGATGGCTCAGAAACGCCAGGAGCCGGTCGTGCACCTCAGCGTCCATCGCGCGCGGATGGGCTCCGACGCCCGAGACAAACGCGAAGAGCCGGTCGATCGTCTGCGCAGTGCTATCCCGATCGGGAGTGAAAATCCATGGCCGTCCCTTGAACAGATCGGGACGGGCGAACTCGATGCCCCCGCGCGCGGCCCCGGCGAGCGGATGGCCGCCGACGAACGTGAAGCGCTTCGGAAGGCTCCTGCCGGCGGCCACGATCGCGCGCTTGGTGCTGCCAAGGTCCGTCACGACCGCCTGGCCCGGCACGAACTCGTCCAGCCGGCCGAGGAGCGAGATGTTCTCTTCGACCGGGGCCGCCAGCACGACGAGATCCGCTTCGGAGATAACGACGAGATCGTCGGCCGCGACGTCGATCGCGTGCTGCACCATCGCGCGCTCGAGGACGTCCTTCTCGTCGACGCCGATGACGAGCGCCGACGGCCAGACCTCACGCGCCGCGAGCGCGAGCGACCCGCCCATCAGCCCGAGCCCCACGATGGCGATCTTCTCGAATACCGGACTGTGTCCGGGAGAGCCGGGTTGGACGACCGGAAGAGACTTGCTCATTCAGTCTCGAGTGCAGTCCCCTTCGGCATTCGGCATTCGGCATTCGGCATTGTCAGGAGACCCCCCAGCCGCGTCGGACCGCCGGCTCGAGACAGATCGATCGGCCGATGGCGGGCGCGATGATCCGCAGCTCCGCCATCAACCGGTCGAACTGCGCCGGGAACATCGACTGCGCGCCGTCGCTCTTCGCGTGGTCGGGATCGCAGTGGACCTCGATGAGCAGGCCGTCCGCCCCGGCGGCGACCGCCGCGCGGGCAACGGGCGCGACCTTGTCGCGCCGCCCCGTCGCGTGACTCGGATCGACGAGCACCGGCAGATGGCTGAGCTTCTGCACCACCGGGATCGCGGAGATGTCGAGCGTGTTGCGCGTGTAGCTCTCGAAGGTCCGGATGCCGCGCTCGCAGAGCATGACCTCCATGTTGCCGCCCGCGAGGACGTACTCGGCCGACAGCAGCCACTCTTCGATCGTCGCTGAGATGCCGCGCTTCAGCAGGACCGGCTTCCGCGTTTTTCCGAGCTCGCGGAGTAGCGTGAAGTTCTGCATGTTCCGCGCGCCGACCTGCAGGATGTCGACGTACCCCTCCACGAGCTCGATCTGGCTGAGGTCCATGACTTCCGACACGAGCTTCAGGCCGTGACGATCGGCGGCGCCGCGCAGCATCTTGAGCCCGGCTTCGCCGAGCCCCTGGAAGCTGTACGGCGAGCTGCGCGGCTTGAACGCCCCGCCCCGCAGGACCTTCGCGCCCGCCCGCTTGACGGCCGCCGCGGTCGTCTCGACCTGCTGGTCGGTCTCGGCCGAGCAGGGACCGGCCATCACGATGACTTCGTCGCCGCCGATGCGGACGTCGCCGACGCTGATGACGCTGTTCTCCTGTTTGAAGGTGCGGCTCGCGAGCTTGTACGGCTCGGTGATCCGCAGGACCTCGTGCACGCCGTCGAGCACCTCGATGAGGCGCGGATCCGCCTGCCGGTTGCCGCCGACGGCGCCGATGACGGTCCGTAGCGCGCCCGTCGAACGGTGCACATCGAACCCCTGCTCCACGAGGTGCGCGATCACGCCCTGAATCTGATCCTCCGTCGCGCGTTCTTCCATTACGACCACCATTGGTGTATCCCCACTTCAGCCTTCGTCCTTCGTACTTCGTACTTGGGCAAGCCTCTCGAGGCTGCGTGCCTCGTCGATGATTCGTTCGAAGAGGCGCACCATTGCATGCGCGTCGAGCGGACCGCCGTTCAGCTCTCGCACGTGGCGCAGCACCTCGCGCTCCCGATCCGGCTGGTAGATCTCCATGCCGAGCGCCTGCTTGATCCGGCCGATCTCGAGCGCGCAGCCGGCGCGGTCGTTGAGCAGGCGCACGAGCCGCTCGTCCAGCTCGTCGATCCGGCGCCGCAGCGCGTCGAGTTGCACGCGCGCCGCCGCCGGGTCGCCGCTCACGCCCGGCCGGTCAGCCATCGCACGTACTCCGCGACACGCGCGTCCAGCTCCGCGCTCCGGCCCGCCT
>JBOGJB010000007.1:0-17606 GCA_050745085.1 Vicinamibacterales bacterium | reverse complement strand
TTTCCAGGATCTGAGGTACGCAGCGCGCGGGCTTCGCCGAAGCCCGGGCTTCGCCGCCGTTGCCCTCCTGACACTCGCGCTCGGCGTCGGTCTCACCACAGCCATCTTCAACGCGCTCGACGCGGTGTTGCTGCGGCCGTTGCCCTGGGGCGAGCCGGACCGGACGGTGATGATCTGGAGCAAGTGGATCTCCTTCGACAAGACCTGGCTGGCCGACGGCGAGGTGCTCGACTACCGCGCCCGCGGCCGGACGTTCCACACCGTCGCCGCCTGGAGCGACGGGCAGATCAACGTCACGGGAGGCGGCGCGGAGCCCGAGCGGGTCGCGTACGCGCAGGCAACCGCGAACATCTTCGACGCGCTCGTCGTGCGTCCCATCGCCGGTCGCACCTACACGCCGGAAGAGGACGTGCCCAACGGCCCCGCCGTCGCGGTGATCTCGTACGAGCTGTGGCAGCGGCGGTTCGGCGGAGACGCGGCCGCGGTCGGACGTTCGATCGAGCTGAACGGCCGCCCGTTCCAGGTCGTCGGGGTGATGCCGCGCGGCTTCTGCCTGCCGATTGACTATGCCTCGGCCGATCGCTCCCAGGTGTTCGTCCCCCTGCAGATCGATCCGAAGACCGCCGACCATGGCAGTCACGGCTACTACGGCGTCGCGCGGCTTCGCCCTGGAGCGACCGCGGCGCAGGCGACCGCCGACCTGCAGGGCATCACTCAGGCGCTCGTCCACGAGGGCCAGTATCCAAAGGAGATGCAGTTCAGTGCATTCGCCGTCACCCTGACCGACGAGGTGGTCGGCGAGGTGCGCGGCGCGGTGATCGCCGTCTTCGCTGCGGTCGGCTTCCTGCTGCTCATCGCCTGCTTCAACGTCGCGAACCTGTTGATCGTGCGCGCCGAGGGGCGGCAGCGCGAGATCGCCGTGCGCTCGGCGCTCGGCGCAGGCCGCGCGCGCGTCATCCGCCAGCTCGTCGCCGAAGGACTCGTCCTTGCCGCCGCGGGCACGCTCGCCGGCATCGCGCTCGCGTACGCGATCGTCCGCTGGCTCACGTGGTGGGCGCCGGCCGGCATCCCGCGGCTCGCCGACGCGGCCGTCGATCTGCGCGTCCTCCTCTTCGCGGCCGGTTTGACGATGGTCACGGCCGCGTTCTTCAGCCTCGCGCCCGCGCTCCGGCTGCTCGGCGCCGACGTGGCGGCGCACCTCAAGGACGGCGCGCAGAACGCCACCGCCGGCACCGGCCGCCAGCGCTTCCGCAGCGCGCTCGTCGTCGCCGAGATGGCGCTCGCCGTCGTCCTCGTGCTCGGCGCCGGGCTGATGATGCGCAGCCTCGCGAAGCTGCAGCAGATCGACATCGGGTTCGATCCGTCGAACGTCCTGACGCTCCGGCTCTCGACGCCGGCCGCCTCCTACGACACGCCGGAGAGGGTCGTCCTCTTCTATCAGCAGCTCGTCGACCGCGTTCGCAGGCTGCCGGGCGTGCGGTCCGCCGGCGCGGCGCGGCTGTTGCCCCTGGCCGGGCAGATCGGCGACTGGGGGCTGATGGTGGAAGGCTACACCCCGCCTCCGGGCTCGAACGCCAAGGGGGACTGGCAGATCGTCACCGACGGCTACCTCGAGACGGTCGGCGAGCGCCTGGTGCGGGGCCGGACCTTCCGATCGACCGACACGACGCTGTCGCAGCCCGTGGCGCTGGTGAACGAAGAGCTCGCGCGCCGCTACTACGCCGGTCAGGATCCCATCGGCCGGCGCCTGAAGATCGGCGGCGGCGGCAATCCCGAACGTCCGTGGGTCACGATCGTAGGCATCGTCCGTGACGTTCGGCACAACGGCGTGACGGAAGCCATCAAAGAGAAGTTCTACCTGCCCCACACGCAGTGGCACGTCGCGACCGGTAACACGATTCGCAGCATGAGCATCGTCGCGAAGACGACGGGCGATCCGATGGCGCTCGCCGCAGCCGTCCGGGCCGAGGTGCGCGCGCTCGATCCGAACCTGCCGATCGCGCAGGTGCGGCCGATGACCGACATCGCGGCGACCTCGCTCTCGGAGCCGCGGTTCACGGGCGTGCTGTTCGGCGTGTTCGCCGCGCTCGCGCTCCTGCTCGCCGCCATCGGCGTCTACGGCGTGTTGTCGTATCTCGTCACGCTGCGCACGCGCGAGATTGGGATTCGGGTCGCGGTCGGCGCGGGGCCGCGCGACGTCCTGCGGCTCATTCTCGGGCGCGGGCTGTTCCTGTCGCTGGGCGGCATAATCCTCGGTCTCATCGCCGCGATCCCTCTGGCGCGGCTGGTCGAGACGCTGCTCTACGAGGTCCGCGGTCTGGATCCGGTGACCTTCCTCGTTGTCCCGCTCGTGCTGTCCGTGGTCGCGCTCGCCGCCAGCCTGCTCCCGGCACGACGCGCGACCCGGGTCGACCCGGTGACGGCGCTGAAGTCCGAGTAAACTCGATGGATGTCGTCGTCGGAGCGTCTGTTCACGCCGCATTTCTTCGTGATGTGCGGCTACAGCTTCACCGTCTTTCTCTCCGCGTTCCTGCTGTTTCCGACCGCGCCGTTCCACATCCGTGACCTGGGCGGCTCGACGTTCGCGGCCGGCCTGTTCCTCGGCCTGCTGACGTACTCCTCCGCCTTCTCCGCGCCGTTCACCGGCTCGCTCGGCGACCGCATCGGGCACAAGAAGATGCTCATCGTCTGCAGCCTGGCGATCGCCGGCTTCACCGTCGCCTACGCGCTGGTCGGGAGCTGGTGGGTCACCCTGGCGCTCGTCGTGCCGCACGGGGTGTTCTGGTCCGGGCTGCTCTCCGCCTCTGGCGCCTACATGATGTCGCTCCTGCCGGAGAAGCGGCGGGGCGAGGGGATCAGCTACTGGGGGATATCGTCAATCATCGCGATCGCGGTGGCGCCGCTCGCCGGCTTCTGGATCTATCGCTTCGGCTGGATCTGGGTCTGCGGCCTGATCTTCGCGCTGAACCTCATCATGACGGCGATCGCGACGACGCTGAAGGAGATGAAGCACCCGCCGCAGGAGCCGGCCGTGCCCACGTCGGGCGGACTGCTCGAGTGGGGCGTGTTCTGGCTGGCGCTGACGATGTTTCTCTACGCCTTCTCCTACGGCGGGATCACGAGCTTCTCGGCGCTCTACGCCGAGTCGTACGGCATCGTGCCAAAGGGCATCTACCTGACCACGCTGGCGACGGTCATGCTCGTGAGCCGGCCGTTCTCGGCGCCGCTCGGGGACCGGTTCGGCTACCGGCGGGTGTTCGTGCCATGCCTGATGCTCGCGACGATCGGGCTCTCGATCCTGCCGTTCGGGCCGACCCGCGGCTCGATGATGGCGTCTGCCATGATCTTCGGGCTCGGCTTTGGGTCCGCGTTCCCGGTCTTCACGGCCTACATCATGCAGCGGGTCAATCCGCGCCGCCGCGGCGCAGCGTATGGCGCGATCATCGCGGCGTTCGACACCGGCATCGGCACGGGCTCGACGAGCATGGGCTGGATCATCCAGCGGCACGGCTACCGCGCGGCGTTCGCCGTCGCGGCGGCCGTGTCCGCGCTGGCGGTGCCGTACTTTTTGATGGCGGATCGTCGATGGCGACGACGATAGGCATCAGGCCGCCAGCGGCTCGCGGAACGCAAGACCCAGATCGCTATTTGGCGTCAAGCTCCAAGGCTTGCTTGATGTAGTAGCGCAGCGCGGTCTTGTTGACATCTCTGAGGTCGCTCATCCTCACGTTTTTCGATACTTTGCCGACGCCCTCCAGCAAACCGTACTTGTCCTCGAATTCCGCGCCACGCGAAAAGGCAAACGTGATGCCTTTCTTGGTCGGGCTGATGACCGCCAGGATTCGCCGGCGTTTGTAAACGGGGATCCCATAACTGATCATCTCTTTGGCATCCGGAGCATGCGCGCGCATCTGCTGGCGCAGCACCTTCACGATGCCGCGATACTCCGGCAAAACCCTGGTCTTCACGAATTCATCAACAGTCATGCATCGTCCCGCTCGCTCCAGTCAGCGAATGGCGATTGGCGCGACGCTCGACCCGGTCCCGCCGTGGATCTTCAGCGGCTCGACGATGAACGCGAATTCGTAGACGCGCTTGGCGGCCAGCTCGTCGAGCTTGAGATTCTCCAGCAGATGAATGCCGTTCACGACGAGCATGATCTGATGCGCCGGCAGCGAAAGCTGGCGATCCGGATTCGGATTCACTTCGACCGGCGCCGTGTCCGCGCCCACGAGGATCGGGCTCTGGCGCGCCAGCCATTCCGATGCGGCGACACCGATCCCCGGGTTCGTCGCCTGGTACTTCGCGTTGTCCTTCCCCCACAGTGTGCCCCACCCGGTATGGATCACGACGGCGTCGCCTCGCTGCAGCGCGACCCCTTGTTTCGACAGTGCCTCCTGAAGGTCCTGGATCGTCACCTCGTAGGTGCCCGGTACCATGTCGACGTTCTTCAGCGCCGCGACGTCGATCAGAACGCCGCGGGTCACGATGGCCCCCACGTTCTGAATCCCCAGCCGGGTGAAGCCCGTGCGCGTCGCGACCTCGCCGACCTTGAAGCAGTTGTACATGCTGTCGCCGATGGTCTGGTGCGCGAAGCCGTCGAACTGCGTGCCGACCTGCCCGATCTCGGCGACGACCAGCTCCTCGTTCGAGCCGCGGCGGTTCGACTGCGGATTCATCGTGGTTCGCTTCGTGTGAAGGTCGAACTGCCGCGTGTTGGGCCGCGGCATGGCCGCGGACAGCACCTGTCCCAGCTCGATCACCTCGCCGGCGCGTATCAGCCGCGCCGCACGCAAGACCGTTTCTGGGCCCTTCAGGTTTCCGGCGCCGCGCTCGTCGGCGGTGCCCCATGTCGACGGACAGCGCTGGGAATCGGAAGGCGGTTGCCACGTCTGCGCATGAGCAGCCGCACTTGCAGCAAGGCACGTCAACACCCGGATGGCGAGATGTCGCATGGCCGCGAGTATAACGTCAACGCACAGCGACGTCGCGGGTCGGGAACCCGAAAGCGCCTGACGCCCGCGGCTGCACGCGCTGAGTAGACGTCACGTACCTCACATCAACATGTGGCCCTCCGAGTCGCGGCTGTCGCTTCGCCCGCATGAAGTGGTTCCGGCTATACACCTGCAAAGTTTTCCCAGGCGCGCCGAGCTCGAACGTCTCGACGAACTCATCTACGGAGCGGATTTCATATGTCTCTCGACCTCTCCAGCCGTTGTCGAAGTTCTCGAAACGCTCGGTATCAAACACCAGCTTCCCCCGCCTGCTCTCGGCCGTATTCAGCGCGTACTGATTAACGAATCCCTCTTGGTGGAACTGGCGCAAGACCAGAGTCTTGCGCCCGCGATCGTAGCTGAAGAAGCTCCAGTGTTCGTGGACTTCACCAGTCTTGTTCGCTTCCTGCGGGGGGTACGTGGAAACGTTCTTTTCATGAAGGTAGCGATCCTCGAGGACGAAGGCATAAGTTCGTCGCACGGTCCCGTTGCCAGCCTGCCCTTCGGCGCGTCCCTCCCAGTCGCCTACCAGGAAGCGAATCGGCTCCCACGGATCGGGGTTCGTCTGCTGGCCAGTGACCCGTTCCGCCGGCAGCAGGAGGACGCAGATCGCCGAGACCGTGGTGACGAAGGCCATTCTCGACACTGCGCTAATCACGGGGAGCATGACGCCTTTAGTTGAAGTGCTCGCACGAGATAGTATGCGATTCGCACGCGGAATAGTGGGTAACGAACCCGACTGCAGTCGAATGTGGCAGAAATACCTGGGGCGAACCAGAGTTTCCAGCAACCATAGCTGTCTCCGTGACCTCCGTGCAGGAGCGGCAGTGCCGGCTAGCGCTGCGTGCGGCGACGAAGAACCACCACGTACACGGATGCGTTGACGAGGAGCACGATGCCGCCCAGCCCCCACTGGAGTTCGCGCGAGAGGGAAGCCGGGTAAAGGAGGGGTACGAGGTAGTGCTCGATGAAGCCGGAGCCGTACCCAGCTTGGCCACCCTGCTCGCGAAGCCAGTTTTCGAGGGGCGTCAGCGGGCAGACCCAGCCGGCGAATTCGACCCACGCGCCCCAGGCCGCCGCGGGGACATGCGCCCAGGCAACCCGAGGCCTCCTCAGGACGAGCAGCCCCCCGAGAAGTACGAAGACCACGAAGGCGACATGGAGGACGACCGTGGCGTCGGCGAGGATGCGGAAGGCCATTATCCGAAGGAGCGAGCGACGGCAGTGCGAACGCGAGCTGCCCTCTGACCTCTTTGCCGCTGTCTACCGGTTGTTAGCTGGCCAGGCGGTGGACCGCGCGAGGACTTGGTTCTAAGTGTGTCATGCGGCCAACGCCAAGCGCCGTCAGCACTACGGCGAGGAACCAAGTTACAGCGAGGGCTTTTCGTACGGCCAGCTAACTAGAGGGTTCCGAAGAACCGTGCCTTCCTGGGTGATCTCCGTGTCTCCGTGGTGATCTCTCTCCGTGCGCTCCTTAGTCTCCGTGGCCATCCAGGGCTCACAACGCAATACGCACGCCCAACTCAATCCGCCGCCCCGGCAGGGCCGACGTCGCCTCGCCGAAGAACGGCGACGTCATCACGCCGCTGAAGCCGACGAGGTTCGTGCGGTTCAGGAAGTTCTGGAACGCCGCGAACAACTCGAACCGCACGCGTTCGTTCCCGCCGACGCCCATCAGCGGACCTCCGGCCGGGAGGTCGGCACCGGCGCGCACGATCTGCACCTGCGGCCCACCCTCAGTTTGCGTTCGTTGACCGAAGCCGAACGTCCAGCTCAGGCGCGCCGTGACGTCCACCTGCGTATTCCCACGCGCGCTGTTCCGACCCACGCCCGCCGGACGATCGTTGAGCACCGTGTCGCCGTTGTCGTCGAAGCCGGTCGTGATGTTGTACGGCGGCGCGGAGGCGACGCGGAAGGTCGATCCCAGGCGCAGCCGCTTCCAGATCGGCACGTTGAAGAGACCCGTCAGCCGGTGGTGAATATCGTTCGGCGCCGGTCCCCAGTCACCGTGCGGGTTCCCGTTGTCCATCGGCAGGCTCAGCGCGCCGTCCGACTCGTTGCGCAGGCGCGCGAGCGTGTAGTTGAGCGCGACGAACATGCGAGACGGCATACGGTTGTAGTTGAAGTTGACGCTCAGCATGTCGGTCCGCGAGCGCGCGTTCGATTCGATCTGGGTGATGTTGCCGAGCGTCGGATCGGGACGGACCCCGTCAACCGGCGCGTTGACGTTGATGCCGCGCAGGATGTCCCACCCACGCACGTTCAGATAGGACACGTTGAGCTGGCCGCCCGTGCCGACGCGCCGCTCGACGCCGACCGACGTCTGCAGGATCGTTGGCATCTCCAGATCCGGCGCGCTCTGGATCCGGCCCGGCGGGATCGACGCCGGGCCCCCGCCGGCGAACGGATCGGGGTAGCCCGGATCGCTCACGACGAGATCCTGCTGGCGGACACCGTCCACGCGCAGCGTCTGCTCGTAGATCGCCGCTTCGTACCACTCGTGAAACAGGCCGCCGCCCGCGCGGAACGTCGTCCTGCCATCGCGAAACGGCGACCAGAGGACGCCGCCGCGCGGCGCGAAGTTGCGCCAGTCGTCCAGGTGCGACTGCACTTCGTGACGCAACCCGACGCTCACCGTCAGATCTTTCCGCGCGCGGATGTCGTCCTGGACGTACCACCCGAATTGAACCTGTGAGTACTCGACGAGCGGATCGCCCACGCGCTGCGAAAACGTCGCCGGCCGGCCGGCCTCATACGTGTGGAGGCTGCTGAACATGAAGGTGCCCCACGGGTTGCGGACTTCGTCGCTGCGATACCGCGCCGCTTCGAGCAGAAACCCCGCACGCACCGCGTGTCGTCCCGAGGAATAGTCGAAGTTGTCGGCCAGCTCGAACGCCGTGGTCTTCCGTCCGCCGGCGATCTGCGCCGAGCCGTCGGTGAAGGCGTTGAGGACCTGAACGGTCGGCACGGTCGTGAACGGCGTCGCGTTGATGGACCGCGCGAGCGCCTGGAAGCGCAGCTCGTTGAATCCCCGCTTGCCGACCGATCCGCTCTCGGCCAGGCGGAACACCTGATTCCACTGCGTCGTCGAATACCCGCGCGACTGCAGGTCGTAGTTTCCGACGCCGAGGTTGTCCTGATCGGTCGTCCCGCGCTGGAACTCGGCCCTGAGCGTGTGCGACGGCGTGAGCGTATGCTCCAGCCGTGCGCCGAAATTCACGCGATCCATCGGCCGCCGGAACACGTCCGAGATCGTGCCGTCCGGGGTCGCCGCGACGATCGTCGCAGAGTCATAAGACGTGATCCCGTCCGTGTTGAACGCGATCGATGTCCGGTCTTTCCGCAGCGGACCGTCGAGGCTGATCCCGAGCCGCTGCTGCGCTTCCTCCCCCTTGCGCGGTGCCATCGCGTTGCGCGCGTTCAGCGAGTCGTCCCGGATCCCGACGTCCATCGACGACCGCCAGCTCGTCGCCCCCGGCTTCGTGGAGATGTCGACCATGATAAAGCCCGCCTCATGGGTGTCGGCCGCGTAGATGTTCCGCCTGAAGCGGATCGACTGGATCTGCGACTTCGGCGGCAGCCGGCCGCCGCGGAAGCCGTTGACCCGCATCACCGCTCCGGGCCCCCCGATCTCTCGCAGGGCTTCTTCCAGCTCGTCCGGATCGTCCGGCAGCGCCGCGATCTGCTCGGGCGTCAACACGGTGGCGAATGAATCGCCGCGCGGATCGGTGCGTGCCTCGCGTGGATCGCGCCCGACGACGAGATCTTCGGCGACGCGCTGAATGGCGAGCTGCATCTCGCGGCGCGTATTGCGCCCGCGGACGCGAACATCCGTCAGCTCGCCCGGCTCGAACCCTGGCGATTCGGCTCTCACCGTGTATCGCCCGGGCGCCAGCCCCTCGAAGATCGCCTCGCCCCGGTCGCCCGTCTGCAGCGTGCGGACCGCTCCGGCGGCGTCGACCACGCGCACCTGCGCGCCGACGATGACGGCGCGGCTCGGGTCGAAGACCGTGACCCGCAGCGTCGATGACGCCGGCGCCTGCGCGAGGCCCGGCGCGGCGAGGGTCAGCACGAGAGCGGCGGCGATGAGGGTGCGGAACATGTCAGCTCTTGAATTTGTCGCCTTTGATCGGCTGGTTGACGGCGATCTTCGAGAACTCCCATTCCTCGATCGTCTTGCCGTCGGCCGCCTGCACTAAGCGGTGCGGCAGCCAGAGGCCGCCGACCTCGCGGAAGTCGTCCACGAACCACTGCATCTCGGTCAGCGGCGGCGGCGTCGCTTCAACTTCTCCGTGCCCGCCCGCGGGCGGGCGCTGGCCGGCTGTCATGGTCTGCGTGCGAATGACGCGCGCGCGTCCCTGATACGTGATCATCAACGGGCGGCGCGTCTTTTTGTCGACGAAAACGCGGAGCGCGAGCCCGTCCGGCCCTTTCAGCTCGAGCGCGTCCGCCTTGCCGTCCGGGGATTCCGCCTCGCCGGCGTAGCTGAACTGCCCCTGCGAGTACGCGGGCGCCGTCAGGAGCCACGCGACGAGCAGCCGCGTCAGCTCGTTCTTCTGCGCCTGCAGCCGCATCTGCTTCGCGCGCTCCGGATCGCCGTCGGCGTCCGGCCCGCGGAACATCACGGTCGCCCCGGGCGGCGCGACGCTGCGCTCGAGCAGCGCGCCGCCGCTGAAGCCCTGTTCGCGCGTGACCGAGGCCCCCATGATGCTGTCGACCTGCGTGCGCAGGTAGCGGTCGGGCAGCGCGATCGCGATCTCGATGTCTCCGGACATCTGCGTCTGGCCCATCTGCCTCTGACTCTTGCCGGTCGCGACGATCGTCTGGACCGCGTTCAGCCTGTCCTCGCCGCCGATCGCCTTTCGCGCCTCGGCCAGCACCTGGGCGCTCTTATCGGCGCGCGCGCTCATCGTCGTCGGCACGGTCAGCGCCACTACCGCCGCGATCATCACTGTTCGCTTCATCGAACCTCCTCGAACCTGGAACCTTGGAACCCTGGAACCTGTGGAACCCTTGGAACCCTTGGAACCACTGGAACCCTTGTCGTATGACGTATGAGACCGCGAAGCGTTGAACCCAGTTGTTAAGCGTGGGCAAAGCGTTTGTTAAGAACGTAAAACCTGCAGTGCGGCGGCCCTGGCGCGCCAATTTCGCATGCTAGACTCGCTGGAAATGAAGGGCTCGGCCCGCTGGCCTCATCTGCGTTATCTGCGTTCATCTGCGGCCTGGGTGTCACTCGGGCTGGCCGGGCTGGTCGTCGGCCTCGGCGCGCTGCAGTACCGCTGGCTGGGACAGGTGAGCGCCGCCGAGCGCGATCGGATGCGCGCGAGCGTTCGTGCGCGCGCGACGCAGGTCGGCGAGGCGTTCGACCGCGAGATCACGCGCGCGTATTTCGTGCTCCAGATCGATCCCGACACACGCGACCGGCGCGACTGGGCGGCCTATGCGAGCCGCTTCGAGGATTGGCGCGCGTCGACCGCCTTTCCTGGCCTGGTCAGCGACGTGCTGCTCGCGACGAGAGAGGCGGCCGGTGCCGTCCGGCTGGAGCGATTCGACGTCGAGAAGGGCGTGTTCGAGCCCTCCGCGTGGCCGGAGCGCGCCGCGCCCCTGCGACGGTGGTTTGAGCGCTGGCCGCCCGGCATCGACCCGATCTGGAAGGACGTGCCGGCGCTGGTGATGCCGACGCCGGACCTGAGGCTGCATCAGGGCAGCGTCCGGATCGAGGCGATCGAAGGCCGGTCGCCGAGCACCTGTGTCTTCGCGCTGCTCGACGCGCGCTACATGACCGAGGAGATGTTGCCGACGCTGCTGCGGCGCGAGTTCGGCTCCGGCCCGGCGCTGGAGTACGACGCGATCGTCCGCGATCGTGAAGACCGCGCGCGCCTTCTCTATGCCTCCGATCCCGCGCGCGTACCGCCGACGGATGCGGCCGACGCGACGGTCGGGCTCTTCGAGCTTCGTGTCGACATGCTGGCGGATCTGCGCATTGCCGGTCTCCTCGGCACCGGCCCGGACGGCAAGAGACGCTTCTCAATCAGCGTCCTCCAGACCGGTCCGACTCGCATCCAGCCGGGCGGTGCCCGCACGCCAGGCGGTGGCGGCCCGCGCTGGGAGCTCACGATGCGGCATCGCGCCGGGTCGCTCGAGGCGGCGGTCGCCCGCGTGCGCCGACGCAACCTGCTCTTGAGCTCGAGCATCCTCGGGCTCCTGGCCGTCAGCGTTGGCTTCGTCCTGCTGTCCTCGCGCCGCGCGGAACGTCTCGCCGCGCAACAAGTCGAATTCGTCGCCGGAGTCTCGCACGAGCTGCGGACGCCGCTCGCGGTGATCCGGTCCGCGGGCGACAATCTGGCGGACGGCGTCGTGGCGGAACCGGCGCAGGTGCGCCGCTACGGCGCGCTCGTCCGCGAGGAAGGGCAGCGGCTGACGGATCTCGTCGAGCAGGTCCTGGCATATGCGGGCATTCAGTCAGAGCACGCTGCGGCCGCGCGACGGCCGTGCGCGCTCGCGGACGTCGTGTCGCGCGCCCTCGCAGAATCCCGCGACGCCATCGATCGCCTCGGCGTCTCGGTCGAGACCGACGTGCCAGCGGATCTGCCGCAGGTCCGGGCCGATCCCGCCGCGCTCGGCCGCGCGGTCGCCAACCTTGTGATCAACGCGGTCAAGTATGGCGGCGACGCGAGATGGGTCGGGATCAGCGCGCGCGCCGAGGGTCGGGAAGTCGCGCTGACGGTCGCCGACCGGGGCATTGGCATCGCCCCGGCAGACCTCCGGCGCATCTTCGATCCGTTCTATCGCGCTTCCTCAGCCGTCTCTGCGCAGATTCACGGCACCGGGCTCGGGCTCACGGTGGTTCAGGGGATCGCGCGCGCGCACGACGGCCGCGTGACGGTTGCCAGCACGCCGGGAGAGGGCAGCGCCTTCACGATTCACCTGCCGGCGGTGGACACGGAGGTTCCGGAGCTCGCTCCACGCCCCGCATGACGCCCCGCCGCATCCTCCTCGTCGAAGACGAGCCGGGCCTCGTCCTGACGCTCACCGATCGGCTGCAAGGCGAGGGCTACGACGTCGAGACGGTCCGCGACGGCGCGGCGGGGCTCGCGCGCGCGTCGGAGGGCGGCTTCGATCTCGTGCTCCTCGACGTGATGCTCCCCGGCATGAGCGGCTTCGACGTGTGCCAGACCCTCCGTCAGCGCGGGATCGATACGCCGGTCGTCATGCTCACCGCCCGCGGCCAGCTCGTCGATCGCGTCGTCGGGCTGAAGATCGGCGCGGACGACTACGTCACGAAGCCGTTCGAGATGGCGGAGCTGGTGGCGCGCATCGAGGCGCGCCTGCGGCGCACGCCCCCTGCGGCGCCGGCCGCCTCGGACGGCTATCAGTTCGGCGACGTGCGCGTCGATTTCCGCCGCGCGGAAGTCGAGCGCGAGGGCCACGCGCTTGAGCTGTCGGCGCGGGAGTTCCAGCTCCTCCGCTACTTCATCGAACATCGTGGCGCCGCGCTCTCCCGCGACGAGCTGCTCAACGAGGTTTGGGGCTATCACGCCATGCCGTCCACGCGCACGGTCGACGTGCACGTCGCCTGGCTGCGGCAGAAGATTGAGCCGAACCCGAAGCGGCCGCAATTCATCCATACGGTCCACGGGATAGGGTATCGTTTTACGGGATGAACGACGCCCACTGTCACTTCTTCTCGTCGAGCTTCTTTGCGACGCTCGCGCGCGAGGTAAAGGACGCGCCGTCAGACCCCGGCGTCGAGCTGCCGCGCCGGCTCGGGTGGGATCCGCCGGGCGACGATGCGGCGCTCGCGGATCGGTGGGTCACGGAGCTTGACCGTCACGGCGTCGCGCGCGCGGCGATCATCGCGAGCGTGCCGGGCGACGAGGGATCGGTCGCGGCCGCGGCCGGGCGTCACCCCTCGCGCTTCGTCGGCTTCTTCATGATCAACCCCGCCGCCCACGATGCAGAGCCGCGCGCGGAGCGCGCGCTCGGCGAGCTGGGGCTGCGCGCGGCCTGTCTCTTTCCGGCAATGCATCAGTACCGGCTGGACGATGAGCGGGTGGAGAAAGTCGTGGCGCGGGCGGACGCACACGGTGCCGCGGTCTTCGTGCACTGCGGCGTGCTCTCGGTGGGCGTGCGGAGGAAGCTGGGGCTTCCGAGCCGATTCGATCTGCGGCTCGGCGATCCGCTCGCGGTCGCGTCGCTGGCGCTGCGGCACTCGGCCGTGCCGTTCATCATCCCGCACTTCGGCGCCGGGCTCCTGCGCGAGGCGCTGATGGCGGCCGACGCCGCGCCGAACGTGTACCTCGACACGTCCAGCTCGAACGCGTGGACCCGCTATCATCCCGGCCTCACGCTCGCCGCGGCGTTCAGGCAGGCGCTGGAGGTGGCGGGAGCCTCGCGGCTCCTGTTCGGTACGGACTCGTCGTTCTTCCCGCGCGGCTGGCAGCGCGGCGTCTACGACGCGCAGCTCGCCGCGCTCGACGAGCTGCGGGTCGACGACGCCAGCCGGGCGGCGATCCTCGGCACCAACTTCGATCGCCTGTTCTAACTTCTGCCTTCGTCCTTCGAACTCGTCCCCTGCAGTTACTTCGGCCTTCGCACTTCGGGCTTCGGACTTGAGGAGTCCGTCGTCACCGTCCCCCGCTGCGTCTTGCCCTTGACGGGATACGGCGGCCGCTTTGGCTTCGGCGCTGGGTTCTTCTTCAGTTCGTCCATCACGACCGCGATTGCTTTCTCGAGCTGCGGATCGCGGCCGGCGATGACGTCCGCGGGCGTCTGCTCGACCTCGATGTCGGGGGCGACTCCTTCGTTCTCAACGACCCACCCATCTTCCGGCGTCCAGATCGCCAGGTTGGGCGCGGTGATGCCGCCGCCGTCCATGAGGACGGGGAAGCCGAGGATGCCGACGAGCCCGCCCCACGTGCGCTGCCCGATGAGCGGCCCCATCCCGAACTTGTGGAACATCCACGGCAGCAGGTCGCCGCCCGACCCGGCGGTCTCGTCGATGATCATCGCTTTGGGGCCCTGGATCGACGCGGTCGGCGTTTTGAGATCGTCGCCGTAGCGCATCGCCCAGTAGCTGATGAGCGGCCGCCGCATGATGTCGATGTAGTAGTCGGCGACCGAGCCGCCGCCGTTGAAGCGCTCGTCCACGATGACGGCGTCCTTGTGGGCCTGCGGGTAGAAGTAGCGCTTGAAGTAGGTGTGGCCGAGGGCCGCGGTGTTCGGCACGTACACGTAGGCCACGCGCCCGCCGGTCGCGCGGTCGACCTTGCGGAGATTCCCCTCGACCCAGTCGCGGTTGCGAAGCGCCGACTCGCTCTCGACCGGCACGACCTGGACGACCCGCGAGCCCGTGCCGTCCGGGTTCGGGCCGACCGTAATCGAGACGATCTTCCCGGCCGCGTTCTCGAACGGCGCGTGGACGTTCGCCGGCGGCCGCAGGTCGCGGCCGTTGACCGCCAGCAGGTACTCGCCGGCGCGCGCGTTCACGCCCGGCTCGGTGAGCGGCGAGCGGAGCTGCGGGTTCCAGTTCAGGCCGCCGTACACCTTCTTGAGCCGGTACCGCCCGTTCGCGATCTCGTAGTCCGCGCCGAGCAGCCCGCCCGGCACGGTCTTCGGCTCGGCGAGCGCGTCGCCGCCGCCGACGTTGTGATGGCCGACCGCCAGCTCGCTCGACATCCATTGCATGACGCGGTTGAGATCCGCGCGCGTCGCGACGTGCGGCAGAAACGCCGCGTACTTCTCGCGCGCCGCCTTCCAGTCCACGCCGTGCATGTTCGGGGCGTAGAAATAGTCGCGATTGATCCGCCACGCCTCGTCGAAGATCTGCGTCCACTCGGCGCGCGGGTCGATCTTCACGTCGATCGCGTCGGCGGCGATCCGCCCCTCGGACGGCTCGACCTTCTTCGTCGTGGCGACGATCGACCAGGCAGGGCGCTTCCCGTACAGCAACTTCTTTCCGTCCTGCGAGACGACATACGCGTCTGCCTCGGCCAGAAACGGCTCGGTCTTTCGCGTCGTCAGCTCGAAGCGCTGCAGCGACGTTTTGCCGTCGGCCGTCTTCAGGAAGTAGACCTGACCGGTCGTGCCGACCTGGAGGCTGTCGTAGTCGCCGGGCGGGACGGGCAGATCGAGGATGCGGTACTCCATGCCGTCGGTGTCGATCTTGAAATCACTCTGGAGGCCGGAGACCGGGGGCCGGGGCCCAGTGGGTTCCTTACTCCTGGCCTCTGATCCCTGGCCTCCGGCCTCCGGCTTCCCGGCCTCCGACCCCTGGCCTCCGGCCTCCTTCTTGTCGGCCTCCTTCTTCTCGGGTCCCTGTTCCTCGTCCGACTCCTTCGCCAGCGGTGACGGGAGATCCTTGCGCAGAACGAGCAGGTAGATCGCGCGCGTTGCGCGCATATCCTCCCTCGCCTGCGAGAACCAGTCGCGCACCGGGCCTTCGTCGGTCGAGCCGAAGAAGAACAGATACTTGCCGCCGCGATCGAACACCGGATCGCTTACCGCGCTGAGGCCGTCGGTGACCTCGAAGGACTTGTCCTGGTCGAGCGAATAGACAAAGACGGAGCGCGAGAGCGGGCGCGTGTCGAGCGTGTACGCGATCCACTTCGAATCCGGCGACCACGAGAAGCTGACATCGTCGATCGGCGAATAAGTGTGGACCGACGCGACCTTCTTCGCCGTGCCCGTCTTCACGTCGAGCCAGAAGATGCTTTGCGAGTTATCCTCGAACGCGATTTTCTGGCTGTCGGGGGACCACGCCGGCCGGCGGTAGAAGCCGGCGCCCGCGAGTGCGATCGTCTTCGGCTCCCCGCTCCCATCCTGCGGTGCGAGGTGGAGTGCGTACTCGCCCGACCGATCGGAGAAGTACGCGATCTGCTTCCCGTCGGGGGACCAGGCGGGCGAGCGCTCGTGCACGCCGGTCGTGTTCGTCAGGTTGCGGACGTCCCCCTTCTCGCCCGGCACGGTGATGATCTCGCCGCGGAACTCGAACACCGCCCGCGCGCCGGACGGCGACAGATCGGCGTTCCGGATGTACCTCGCGCCTTTGACGAACCGCGAGCGCGTCTCGCGCAGATCGGCCGCCGCCGCAAACGAGAGGCGGCGGCTCGTCCCGGACGAAGGATCTAGGAGGTGAATGCGCCCGGCCTGCTCGTACACGATCTTCCCGCCGCCGGCCGACGCGCTCAGGACCGGAAAGTCCTCATGCCGCGTCACCTGCGCGAGGGCTCTCGACCGTGTGTCGTACGAGAAGATGTTGAACTCGCCGTTACGGTCGGATCGGAAGAAGACCTTGTCCCCGAGCCACATCGGATCGGCGTCGTTGGCGCGTCCCCCCGGCTGTGCGATCTTCTCGGTCGCGTGATTACCGGTGCTGTACAGCCAGATGCGCGACACACGTCCGCCGCGATACAGCTTCCACTGCAGGAACGCCGGGCCAAGGGGGTTGTACGCGATCCGCCGCCCGTCTGGGGACCACGTCGCGCGCGCGGCGTGGGGCACGGGCAGCTCGGTCTCGAATCCGCCGTCGAGCGGGACGGTGAAAAGCCGCGTGTGGCGGTTCGTGAACACCGTCCGCGCCGAGGTGAACGTCACCGCCTTGCCGTCTGGCGTGAACCCCTGGACGATGTCGGAGCCGGGGTGCCACGTTTGCCGCTTGGGCACGCCTCCCGTCGCCGGCACAGTGTAGACGTCGGTGTTCCCTTCGTACTGCGCGCTGAAGGCAATCAGTGTGCCGTCGGGCGAGAACGCCGGGTTCGATTCCAGCCCATCGTCCGTCGTAAGGCGCCGTACGCTGGATCCGTCCAGCCGTGCAGCCCACAGGTCGCCGGCGTACACGAAGGCAACCTGCGCCCCGTCGGTCGCGGGCTGCGAGAGGAGGAGCGTGTCGGTGGTGTCGACGCGCGCTGTAATGGTCGCGCCGCCTGCGGCAACCAGCGCGGCAATCGATAGGGCGATCGGTCGGAATGTCATAGCAAACCTCGGTCGTGGAGCGGGATGATACCCGGACGCGCGCCGATGGTCCACCGGCGGCGTAGGCCCGGCCTTTAGGCCGGGCGTGTAGGGATCAGCCGAACCTCGGAGTCATTCGGGGCACGCCCGACCTGAAGGTCGGGCCTACCGCGGAGCGACTGGAACGCGGCGGCGCTGCTGCTCGAAGACGCGATCGCAGGCGCGGTGGAACCGGCGGGCCAGTTCGCGGGCGGCGTCGCCCGGGGCGGGCCCGACGCGCTTCCAGGCCGCCTGCGCCTGGCGGACCTCGTCGATCGCTGCCTTGATCCGAGACTCCTCGCTCGGGCGGCCGCCGATGGTGTTGGCGGCGAGCGCCTCGCGGAGCATCGCGGCGAGCGCCTGGGACGAGGTCGGCTGCGAGAGCTCGTCGATGGCGAGCTTCTCGATGCGGGCGCAGAGCTTCTCGAGCTTCTGCAGGTTCGCCTCGGGATCGAGGTCGGTGCCGCGGAAGACGTCGGGACGCGCGGTGAGGATGCGCTCGAGCGCCTCGAAGTAGCGCGCCTCGAGCGGCGCCATCCGGTCCGTGGGGATGGGTCCGGCCTGGTCCCATCGCCGCCGCACGTCGCGCACGGCCTCGCGCAGCTCGGTGACGTCGCG
>JBOGJB010000006.1:0-7709 GCA_050745085.1 Vicinamibacterales bacterium | reverse complement strand
CACCTAGAGTCTGCTGTAAGGCCTCTAAATTGCTTTTAATGGTGCGATACAGGACTACAGTCTGCGTCACGTGGGTGTGTGGCGCGACGGGCGAGAGGCGACAATTATGGAATCGATACTGGAGTTTCGGCGGAGGCGGACCCAGGAGGCGGGCCGGATTCTGGCGATCGAATCGAATCCCGCGCGCTCGAGGGCCCTGGGGAACATCATGCGTGGTCACGTCCGCGCTGACCTCGAGATCGTAAAGTCCATGGACCAGGCGATTCGGTCCATGACCAAAGAAATCCCCGATCTGGTGTTGACCTCGCCGTTTCTGGGGCCTTCGGATGAGGCGGCACTGACTGCGTACCTGAAGCAACTGCCTGCCGCGTCTCACGTGCTGGTCATCACCCTTCCGTATTCCATCGACTCGGGAGATGCGTCGAATCAACCGGCGTCGACGAAGGCGCTCAGCTTCCTGAGGCGCCGGTCCGCCCTGGCGCCGCCCGCCTGCGATCCGAGCACGGTGAGGGAGCAGATCGAGGAATATCTCGCACAAGCCCGTGCGATACGGGCCATCCCGCCGGCCCAGCCAGAGACTGGGCTCATTCTGCGAGCGACTCCCGAGGTTAGTGGGGTCGCGACGACTGGCGGCCGGCGAACTCACCTGCTGGGTGGCGGTCAGGTCAGCGACCGCCGCCGGGCTCGTCGGCGGACAGCCGCAGAACTTCCCTGGTTGTGGACGGTCAAGCTACCCTCGGGTGCGGAAGCCAAACTGGTGGACATTTCGAGCAGTGGCGTGCTCATCGAAACGATCTCCAAGATCACTCCCGGGAGCACCTTCGATCTGCAGGTACTCGGCCAGGATACAAATCTGCGCGTGCCGGCACGGATGGTGAGGAGCGAGGTCGGATCCGTCGACCGCCTCGGCGTCAGGTACCGCGCCGCCGCCACGTTTGCCCGCGACTTGGATATCCTTGGACCGCGCCCGCCATCCTCATCCTCCGCCGCGACTTTGATGCCCAAGGTTCTCGCCGACCTGCTGTCCCGTGTGCTGGCTGAAGTCGATTGTGGCTCCGGCTCCGCCACGCTGCGCGCGAGATTCGAGCAAGAGCTCCGCCGGTTGTTGCCGGTGCGGGACATCCAGATCCGTCAGACCCCTGTCATCACGAACGAAGGAACCGAATCGATCTATTTCACGGTGCCGCGCGCATCGGGCTCCCGGCCGATCTTGCAGGCGATTTTTGAGCCAAACTATCAACCGTCGGCGATGGAGTTCAGAGTCTTGAAGGCTGCCGCCAGCGTTGCCGCCGTCGTCCTCGAGTTCGCGCCGCTCAGCGAGGAGGCACAGGCACTCACAGCCGGAGTCACGGCATCCGTGTGATTGTCGGGTCGCCCCACACGACGTGCGGACAATAGTCGCGGCGCTGACGGTCGCCATCATGGCGGCTTCTGCGGCACCGGACCGCGTGGCGCTCGTCGCCGGTGAAGGCCTGCGCGAGCCGTTTGGCGTCGACTTCGACCGCGCGGGAAACACGTATATCGTCGAGATGGAAGGCAATCGCGTCAGTGTCATCGATCGTGAGGGACGCCAGCGCGTGCTCGCGGGTACCGGCGAGGCCGGTCTCTCGGGCGACGGTGGTCCGGCGATCCGCGCGCAGTTCAGAGGACCACACCACCTGTTGATCGGACCGGACGGCGACCTCTACGTCGCGGATACGTTCAACAACTGTGTACGGCGCATCAATCTTCGTACGGGGGTAATCGCGCGCGTCGCCGGCACGGGCGAGAAGGGATTCAGCGGGGATGGCGGGGCGGCCGTCTCTGCCGCCTTCGGCGGCATCTACGCGATCGGGTTTCAACACATCTCCGACAGCGGGAACCATCGCGTCCTTCGACTCACGCCCAGATGACCGCGCGCCGTTTCGACCAGCATGGTCGTCCATGAAGGACCGCGGGACCGGAAGACTCGTGTACTCTACCGGGACCGGAAGAATCTGCCCGCGCTGCGGCTGGCCGGCGCGCGACTGCCGATGCAGCACGAAGCTGGCCGACGAACCGATCCCGGCCCGGGTCGTGGCGACACTGCGCGTTGAGAAGAAGGGGCGCGGCGGAAAGACCGTCACCGTTGTGGATGGCCTCCCGCGCAACGCGACCTTTCTGAAGGAACTGTGTCAGGAACTGAAGCGCGCCTGCGGAACGGGCGGCACCGTCGAGGAAGGCGCGGTCGAGCTTCAGGGGGATCTGCGCGATCGCGTTCGCGACTTCCTGTCGACGCGGGGCGTCGTCGTCAAGGGGTAGGATGATAACGTACGTGAATGGAGATCGGCGCGGGCGCCTTTCACCTGCGGCAATTCCTTCCGATCGCGGCGCAGCGCGCTTTGCTCGATCGGTGCCGCGCTCTGCTGGACGGCGCAGTTCCCGCCTACGTGCCGACCGTCCGCGGTGGGGGCAGGATGCACGTGCGGATGTTGTGCCTCGGCCGTCACTGGAACGGCCAGACCTACCGCTACGAGCCAACGCGCGCGGACTTCGATGATCTTCCCGCACCGCCGCTCCCCCACGAGTTCCGCCTGCTGGCGATCGAGATTGCGGCGTCGGTCGGCATGACCGTCGAACCCGACATCTGCATCATGAATTACTACGATGCCGAGGGTCGGATGGGGCTCCACCAGGACAAGGACGAGGGCGAACGGTCGATCGCCGCCGGTGTGCCGGTGATCTCAGTGTCGCTCGGCGATACGGCGCGGTTCCTCTTTGGAGGCACGCGCCGACGCGACCCCGTCGCAAGCGTGCTGCTGGAATCTGGCGACGCGTTCGTGTTCGGCGGACCTTCCCGGCTGCGCTATCACGGCGTGTCGCGGATCATTCCTCGAACCGCGCCGGCAGCGCTCGGCGTCGACGGGCGATTCAACCTCACGTTTCGCCAGTATGACGTCTGACCCGTGGGAGTGGCATCTACAAAATGTGAGCGCGAATGGCGTCGAGGAACAGGCCGCCGACGTCGTCGGCCTTACGCGCGCCGACGCCCCTGACGGTCAATAACGCGTCGATCGACCTCGGCCGGAGCCGCGCCATCTCGCGAAGCGTCGCGTCGTGGAAGATCACGTACGGCGGCACCCCTCGTGACCGGGCGATCCCCAGCCGCACCGCGCGCAGCCGCTCGAATAGATCGCGATCGACGTCCTGCCACGACTCGGCTTCGACCCGTGACCGCCTGCGTGGCGCGTCATTCCGCGGCGGGCGCTGTCGCGCCAGCGTCAGGCCCGGGCCGATTGTCTCGTCCTTCAGCAACGCGAGCCCTTTCGCCGTTAGCGCGACCACCGGATACGCATCGTCTGTCTGTCGCAGGAAGCCGAGCCCGATCAGCTGCTCGATGTAGCCGCGAACTTCGGCGACGGAGGCCTCCGGCAGCAGGCCGAACGTGCTCAGCTTCTCGTGCCCTCTGGCGAGGACCTGCTCGCTCGCGTGCCCTCGCAGCACGCCTGCGACGTGCGTCGCGCCGAACCGCTGCCCGACCCGGGCGACGCACGACAGAATCTTGCGCGCGAGCACCGCAGGTGCCGCGGCCGGCTCGAGCTCATCGAGGCAGTAGTCGCACGCCGCGCAACCGCCTTTGACATATCGATCGCCGAAGTACTCGGCCAGATGACGGTGACGGCAGCCGACGCTCGCCGCGTAGCGTTCCATCTGCCGCAGGAGTCCGCGAGCCCCTTCGGTGAGCTCGCCGTTCCGCTCGAGCATCACGCGCCACTTCATGAAGTCGGCCGTCGAGTAGATCAGCAGGCATTCCGCCTCGAGCCCGTCGCGGCCCGCGCGTCCCGACTCCTGCTGATAGTGCTCGAGCGACCGCGGCGCTCCGGCGTGCACGACGAACCGCACGTCGGACCGATCGATGCCCATGCCGAAGGCGACGGTGGCGACGATGACGTCCGACCGTTCGCTCAGGAACGCGTTCTGGTTCCGCGTGCGGTCCGCGTCCGAGAGTCCCGCGTGGTATGGCAGGGCGGAGATGCCGATCCCCGTCAACCAGCCGGCCAGCGCGTCCACTTCCCGCCGGGACGTGCAATAGATGATGCCGGCTTCACGCCGATGGCGTTCGAGGACCTCGAGCAGCTGGCGCTTCAGCATGGCCCTCGGCAGCACGCGGTAGACGAGGTTCGGCCGGTCGAAGGAGCCGACGAACTCGATCGGGTCGTTCAAACCGAGCTCAGCGGCGATGTCGCGCCTGACGCGCGCAGTGGCCGTGGCGGTGTACGCGTGGAGGCTGATGCCGGGCAACAATTTGCGAAGCCGGCCAAGCTGACGGTACTCGGGCCTGAAGTCGTGTCCCCACTGGCTGATGCAGTGCGCTTCGTCGACCGCGACGAAGCCGACGCGACACGACGAGAGGAGCGACAGGAACCCGTCGCTGCCTTCGCCCACCAGCCGTTCGGGTGAGACGTAGAGCAGGCGGTAGCGTCCCGCACGCAGCCCGGCGACGACCGCGGCCTTCTCGTCGGCGCCGAGCGAGCTGTTGTAAAGCGCTGCGGGCACGCCGTTGCCGACGAGCGTGTCCACCTGATCCTTCATGAGAGAGATGAGGGGAGAGACGATCAACGCGAGATCCGGCTGCACGACGGCGGGTGCCTGGAAGCACAGCGACTTGCCGCCGCCGGTCGGCAGCACGACGATCGAATCGCGCCCCGCCAGGACGGCCTCCATCGCCTCGCGCTGGAGCGGTCTGAACGTGGTGTAGCCCCAGTAGCGCGCGATGGCCTCCTGAAGACCCGAGGCGCTCATCATCGGGTCGCCTGCGCCGCGCCGAGGCCAGCCGCGCGTCCGGTCGCCCACGCCCAGAAGAAGTTGTAGCCACCGATCGGGCCGAACGCGTCGAGCATCTCACCGCACAGAAAGAGCCCCTTCTGTTTCCGGCTCTCCATCGTCTTCGGATCGATCTCCGCGAGGCTCACCCCGCCGCCGGTGACCTCGGCTTTCTTGTAGCCTTCATGTCCCGTCCACGGCAACTCTCCGCGGACGAGCGTCTCGATCAGGCGGAGCCTCTCCTCACGCCTCAACTCCGAGAGCGTGCGCTCAGAGTTCACTCCAACGATATGCAGCAGGGATTGGGCCAGCCGGTTCGGCAGCTCGGCGCTGAGCGCTGCCAGCACCGTGCGTGCGCCCTGGGGGCGCAGGGCCAGCGTCCAGGCCTCGTCCTTGAGCGGCGTCCATCGGACCACGATGCGCGCCGGCGAAGCAGCTTCAGTGCCCGAGCGGACCGCGACGTGGGATACGTCGAGCACCGACGGTCCGCTGTAGCCGGCGTGGGTGAAGAGAAATCCTCCCGTTGCGGTGGCCGCGATGTCGCCCGCGCGCGCCGTGACCGTCACCGGCAGCGAGACTCCCGCAAGCGTCGCGAACGGAGCCGGCGTCGAGGTGAGCGGTGTGAGCGCCGCGTAGGGTGTTCGAACCGTGTGCCCGAGCAGTTCGACGATGCGGAGGCCGCGGCCGTCGCTGCCGGTCTTCGGGACGGAGAGGCCGCCCGTCGCGACGATGACCGCATCGGCCTGCAGCGGCTCGGTCCCCTCCCGTTCTATCCGCCATCCTTCTCGAGAAGGGGTGACGCCGGTGACCACGGTGTTCATCAGAAGCGTCACGCCCCTCTGTCGCGCGAGCGCCAGCACCCGATCGCGCACGTCGCGGGCGCTCTGCGAGACCGGGAACAGTTTCGCCGATGCCGTTTCCTCAATCAGCGGAATCCCCGCCTCGCCCTCGAAGAAGGCCATCTGCTCGCGCAGGGGCCACGAGCGAAGAATCTTCCGCAGCACGTGCCGTGGGGAATCGGTGACGAACCGGGATTCATCGAGCCGGGCGGGGAGGATGTTGCATCGGCCGCCGCCGCTAATCAGAATCTTGCGTCCGCCGTCCTTCGTACGTTCGAGCAGCAACGTCTCTGCGCCCGACGATGCCGCGAAGACCGCCGCGATCGTCCCGGCGGCGCCCGCGCCGATGACGACGACACGCGGCATCCTGCGTCCAGCGATCCAGTATACGTTGTGAAACCCGCGCCGCAGGGATAGGGTGATCGACGCCAGCCTTGTCCCTTCGCGCGGAGTCCTCGTGCATCAACTCGTTCGTTTGTTGATGTGCCTGTGTTCGAAATCGAGCTCCTGGCCGCTGTCCAGTGAACGATCCGCGGATGGGCCCCAGGCTACGTGACGGCGGGGCTGGCAGGCGGCCGCCCGACCCTGTAGAGCAGTTCCCCGGCGCGAGGGACCACGAGCGAGTCGTCGCCCCACTCCGCGGTCGCGCGGTCGACGTCCACGCTTTCGGGATCCATGTGGCCGAGGTTGACCCGTTCGCAGCGCTCGCGCGGAATGCCGGTCGCCAGCGTCACGCGGACACGAGGCGTCTCGACGCCGGACGCTCGGTCGAACGTTCCCAGTCCCTTGACGTGGGTGGAGTGGGCGAGGATGCCGCCGGGATATCGCTTGAAGCGCTCCCACTGCGCGAGGAAGTAGTCGCGGCAGTGGTACCCGATCTCGTCGAGCAGCCGGCCGTGCGTATGACTGACCTCATCGACGTGCGGGGCGTAGATGATGACCTCGCCGCCGTCCGCGACCGCCGGCTCCATCTTGTACATGCCCTTCCCCGCAGTCCAGAGGTCGTCGTACAAACGCGGCATGACAGAGAGCACACGGTCGTACGGCTCGTCGATCCACACGATGTGCCGGCGCGACGAAAGCGTCGCGGCCTGGCGCCACGCCTCTTTCGTGTCGCCGCAAAAGATACCGGCCACTCCCTCGTGCGTGACCACGGCCGCCAGTAGCGACACCGGCCGATCCAGCAGCGCCCCGGCGCGATCGATGACGGCGCGCACCGGCGTGTCGATCGTGCCGATCATCTCGTGGTTGGTGATGAGCGCCCCGAGCCAGTGGGTGAAGTGAATGATCTCCGGCGCGGCGATGCCCGGGAACAGATACTTGGCGCCGCCCGAGAAGCCTGCGACTTCGTGCGGAAACACCGGACCGCAGATCAGCACGTGCTCGTATTCGATCGCCAGACGGTTGAGCGCGACGGGGACGTCCTCGCTGAGGCGCCCCTTCGTCAGCTCCGCGATCTCGCGCGCCGGAATCGTGCCGAGATGCGCGAAAGTGCCCGGATCGCTCCAGTCGTGGTTGAAGATCCGGCTCCGCCCGGCCCGTCCGTCGACGACCTGGCGGCCGACGAGCGCGCCGAGCCGCGCATCGTCCATCGGCGTGTGCGTGCCGAGCGCAACCAGATAGTCGAGCGCGGCGACGCGAGGCAGCAGATCCCGTTCGAGCGTATCGAACATGAGCGGCATCGGCATCGTCCGCGTCCCGTCAGGGATGAGAACGAGCACGCGCCCGCCGTCCAGGGGCAGCCGCGCAAGCCCTTCGCGGACGAGGCTCGCAACCTCATCGGGGGCGAGATAGCCGCTCACGACACCCTTGCCGACCACATTCACGTCGGTATTAGACACCAACCGAGGCCTGGGAGGGGGCAGCCAGCCAGATGATCAGCAGACAACGCTTCAGTCGAACGTCGGGAACATCTGCTTGAGCTCCTCCAGCGGCGCCTGGCGGCCGTACTGGCAGAGCTCGAAGGCTTCGGCATACTTGACCTTCCGGCCGCGTTCCTCACCGTAGAGTGCGATCAGCCGATCGCGATACTGATCGGCGACGGCGGCGCCGCGCTTCCTGACCAGATCGAGCAGATACGCCTGGCGC
>JBOGJB010000005.1:0-13160 GCA_050745085.1 Vicinamibacterales bacterium | reverse complement strand
CCGAGCGCGCAGGGACACGCGATGATCAGCACCGCGACGGCGTTCACGAGCGCAAGCGCCAGACGCGGCTCTGGGCCCCATATGGCCCACGCGACGAAACTCAGAATCGCGACGACGACGACGACGGCGGGAACGAACCACGCCGAGATTCGGTCCGCCAGGCGCTGGATGGGGGCGCGGCTTCGCTGCGCCTCGCCGACCATGCGCACGATCTGCGCGAGCAACGTGTCGGCGCCAACGCGCTCGGCGCGGAAGACCAAGGTGCCCGTGCCATTGATCGTGCCACCTGTGACCTTTGCACCAGGCTCCTTCTCGACCGGAATGGGTTCTCCCGTGACCATCGACTCGTCGATCGCGCTTCGGCCTTCAGTGACTTCCCCATCGACCGCGATCTTCTCGCCGGGACGGACGCGAATCAGGTCGCCGACCCGGACCGATGCGACAGGAACGTCCTCTTCCCGCCCATCGCGAAGAACGCGCGCGGTCCTTGGGGCGAGACCGAGCAGCTGCTTGATGGCGGCCGACGTGCGGCTGCGAGCGCGCAGCTCCAGCACCTGTCCGAGCAGTACGAGCACGGTAATCACGACGGCCGTGTCGAAGTACGTCTCGACGACGCCGTGCATGCGGAAGCCTTCCGGGAAGACGCCGGGCGCCAGCGTCGCCGCCGCGCTGTAGACGTACGCCGCTCCGATCCCGAGCGCGATCAGGGTGAACATATTCGCGCTGCGGTTGACGATCGAGGCCCAGCCGCGCACGAAGAACGGCCAGCCGGCCCACCACACGACAGGTGTGGCGAGCAGCAAACCGAGCCAGTTCGTGACGCGAAGGTCGACGCGGCCGCCGAGGCCCGCTCCAAGAATCATGTCGCCCATCGCGAGCGCCACAATCGGCGCCGCGAGCCGCGCGCCGACCTTGAACCGCCGCGTCATGTCGATCAGTGCGGGGTTCGGCCGTTCCTCGAGCCCGACGGTCCGCGGCTCGAGCGCCATGCCGCACTTCGGGCAGGCGCCGGGCCCTTTCTGACGCACTTCCGGATCCATCGGACACACGTAGTCGGCCCCGGGATAGGCGGCGCCAACCTCCGACGGCGTCCGCGCGGCGTCGGCATAGCGCTCCGGATTGGCCTGGAATCGCTCGAGGCAGGAAGGGCTGCAGAAGTAGTACGTCCGGCCGCCATAGTCCGCCCGCCCGGCCGCCTTGGCCGGATCAACGGTCATCCCGCAGACGGGATCGACCGCGCCCGAGTGGGTCTCCACTGTCTCGGCGCGGGAATGGGCGCCGCCTCTTTCTTGATGGTTGCGGTCAGCGGTCACCGTTGACCTCCGTGTTCACGCGGACAATGGACACGTCGCTCCGATGCCAGAGAATAAGGCTGCCCGCGATGAGCATCCCGAGCGAGGCCCACTGCGCTGTCGTTAGACCCAGTGCGACACGCTCGTTGACCCGAATAAACTCGATGAGGAAGCGAACGCTGCCGGCAGCAACGAGATACGACGCGAGAACTACTCCGTCTCGAATACCTCTCCGCCGCCATCGAATGAGCAGCACAGCCACCACCGCGAGAGCCGCAGCCTCGTAGAGCTGCGTTGGATGCACGCGCTCGGTCGTCGGCGGCAGTCCGTCCGGAAACGCCACGGCCCAAGGTAGATCGGACGGGCGTCCGTAGTCGTCCCCAACCAGAAAGCATCCGATTCGGCCGATCAGATGCCCAATCGCCAGAGCGGGGGTCGCCGCGGCCAGCACTGGCATCAACGGGAACCTTCTGACAGCGATGTAGGCGAGCCCCGCTCCTAGACCTCCCGCCAGGCCGCCGTACCAGCTCAGGCCGCCGCGCGCGAACAGCAGGTTCGCGATTGGCTCTTCGCCCAGATGCTCGATCACCCACAACAGCTTCGCGCCGACCAGGCCGCCCACGACGCCGTACAAACCGGCGTCGGCCGCGCCGGGGGGCAGGCCGCTGAGCCGCAGTTCCCGCGCGAAGAGCCGCCAGCCGACGAGCGCGCCGAGCGCGACCATGACGCCGAAGCTCGTGATCTCCAGATCGCCAATCCGAAAGAGAACCGGGTACATCAGTCGCTCCGGCGGTCGAGCATCATCCCAGACGCTCTCAGCGCCCCGTTTCGGAGCGCACGCAGCTTCATGATGTAGAAGATGACCGGCGTGATGATGAGGACGTGGATCGTCGACGTGACCATCCCGCCGATGATCGGCGCGGCGATCGGCTTCATCACGTCGGAGCCAACCCCGCTCGCCCACATGATGGGCACGAGCGACGCCATCACCACCGTCACCGTCATCAGCTTCGGCCGCAGACGGAGCACGGACCCGGCAATCGTGGCGTCCCAGACATCGCGCTCAGTGATCTCGCCGCTTTCCTTTGCGCTCGCGGGGCCCCACCCCCGCTCGCTCGCGTCTCGCGCGTCCGCGCTCGACGCGGGCCGCAGGCGCTGCGCCAGCCGCCGATCGAGCGCCTCGTGGAGATACACGACCATGACGACGCCGGTCTGCACCGCCACCCCGTAGAGCGCGATGTAGCCGACCCACACGGCGACCGAGAAGTTGTAGCCGAGCAGCCACTGAAGGATGACGCCGCCGGTCATCGCGTAGACGACCGACAGCATGACGATCGTCGCTTCCGACGCCGAGTGGAAGGTCAGGTACAGCAGCATGAAGATGATGAGGAACACGAGCGGAACGAGGATCTTCAGCCGCTCCCGCGCACGCACCTGGAACTCGTACTGCCCGGTCCACTGCAGCGTATAGCCGGAGGGCAGCTTCAGCCCGCGTGCGATGGCCTCCTTTGCGGCGTCCACGTAGCCGCCGATGTCGCGGGTCGCCGTGTCGACATACACGTATCCAGCAAGCTGGCCGTCCTCGTCGCGGATCATCGACGGACCGGTCGTCAGCGTGATCTCGGCGAGCTGGCCGAGCGGGACGTGGGCTCCCATCGGCGTCTTCACGAGGACCCGCTGGAGGGCAGGAATGTCCTCGCGGAACGCGCGCTGGTAGCGGACGTTGACCGGGTAGCGTTCACGTCCTTCTATTGTCCGCGTGACGTTCTCGCCACCGAGCGCCGACTGAATGACGTCCTGGACGTCCTCGATGGTCAACCCGTGCCGCGCAATCGCCCCGCGATCGATGCGGATGTCGGTGAAGTAGCCCTGCGCGACCCGCTCGGCGTAGATGCTCCGCGTGCCCGGCACGTCCTGGAGGATGCGTTCGATCTGTTGGCCCACGGTCTGAATCACCTCCAGGTCCGGACCGAAGACCTTGATCCCTACCGGCGTCTTGATGCCCGTGAGCAGCATGTCCAAGCGGTTCCGGATCGGCTGCGTCCAGACGTTCGGAAACCCGGGGAACTGCAGCTTCTCGTCCAGCTCCGCCTGCAGCCCCTCCATCGTCAAGCCCGGCCGCCATTCGGCTCTGGGCTTCAGGGTCACGGTCGTGTTGACCATCCCCATCGGGGAGTTGTCGGTGGGCGTCGTGCCTCGGCCCACCGTCCCGAACACGCGATCCACCTCAGGCACCTGCCGCAGGAGCTTGTCCTGAATCTGAAGGAGTCTCGTGGCCTCTCCGACGGAGAGCCCCGGCGGCGCGGTCGGCATATAGAGCATCGAGCCCTCGTAGAGCGGCGGCATGAACTCGCTGCCTATCAGGAACAACAAGGGAATCGTGAGCGGCACGACCGCGAAGTTGATGACGAGGGCCGTCCACTTCCAGCGCAGCGCGAGCGTGAGCACGGGCTCGTAGAGCGCGGCGAACAGTCGCGAGATCGGATTCCGCGATTCAGGCTTGAGATTCCGGCCGCGGATGAGGATCGTCATCAGGACCGGCACGAGGGTGATCGACAGCAGCGCGGCGAAGGCCATCGCGAAGGTCTTCGTGAACGCCAGCGGCCGGAACATGCGGCCTTCCTGCGCCTCGAGGAGGAAGACCGGCACGAACGATATGACGATGATCGCGAGCGAGAAGAAGATCGGGCGCCCCACCTGCTTCGCGGCGCCGATGACGGCGCGGGCCTGGTCCTCGTGCGGCACGGCCTTGGGCCGCTGGTCTCCGGCCTCTGGGCCCTGGCCTCCGGATTCCGACACGTGCCGGTACGCGTTCTCGACCATCACGATCGACGCGTCCACCAGGACGCCAATGGCCAGCGCGAGACCGCCCAGCGACATGATGTTCGCGTGCACGTCGAGGTAATACATGGGAATGAACGACGCCACGACAGCGATCGGCAGCGCGAGGATCGGAACGAGCGCAGACCTGAAATGAAACAGGAAGACGAGGATTACGATCGAGACGACGATCGCCTCTTCGATCAGCGTCCGCCGCAGCGTGGCGATTGACTCTTCAATCAGCCATGAGCGATCGTACGTCGGAACGATCGTCACGCCCGCCGGCAGCGCGCCTTGCACCTCGCGCAGCTTTGCTTTTACGCGGTCGATCACGCGCAGCGCGTTCTCGCCGAACCGCATCACGACGATGCCGCCGACGACCTCCCCCTTGCCATCCAGCTCCGCCACGCCGCGGCGGATGTCGGGGCCGAGGCGGACGTCCGCGACATCCGCCACTCGCACCGGCGTGCCGGCGTCAGTCGCTCCGAGCGACACCTGTTCGATGTCCTGGATCGATTGGAGGTAGCCCCGCCCACGGACCATGTACTCCCGCCCGGCGAACTCGAGCAGGCGCCCTTCGATGTCGTTGTTGCTGGCTTTGATCGCGTTGACGACTTCTTTGACCGACAGGTCGTAGGCCGAAAGCTTGTTGGGGTCGAGGTTGACCTGGTACTGCTTGACGAACCCCCCGATGCTCGCCACTTCCGCGACCCCTGGGACGCTCGCCAGCCAGTACCGCAGATACCAATCCTGCAGGCCGCGGAGGTCGGCCAGATTGCGCTGCCCCGATTCGTCGACAAGGGCGTACTCGAACACCCATCCGACGCCGGTCGCGTCCGGCCCGATGACGGGGTTGACCCCGTCAGGGAGCTGGCCACGGATTCCCTGGAGGTACTCGACGACGCGGCTGCGCGCCCAGTACATGTCCGTCCCGTCCTCAAAGATGACGTACACGTACGAGATGCCGAAGTCGGTGAAGCCGCGGACGGTGCGGACCCGCGGCGTCGACAGCAGTGCGGTCACCACCGGATAGGTGATCTGATCCTCGATCAGATCCGGGCTGCGCCCCATCCACTCGGTCGAGACGATCACCTGCACGTCGGAAATATCCGGTACGGCGTCCAGGGGAGTGGCGGTCATCGCCCAGATGCCCCACACGGTCAACACAAGCGTTCCGGTGAAGACCAGAACCCGGTTGCCCGCGCACCAATCGATTACACGTTCGATCATCTACACCTCGGTTCGTTCTTCGAACGCCCTGTCCTACTTCGCGGTCACCGTGACCTTCTTGCTGCCGACCTCCTGGCCTCCGCGCATCACCGTCACGGTCGCCTCCCAGGTTCCGGCCATCGTCACGTTGCCCGTACCGCGATAGCGGCCGTTGCCTTCATGCTTCAGAGGGACGTTGTTGCGCATTTCGGGCATGTTCATCGACGGCATGGCCGCCATGTAGAACGCCACCGATACGTCGGCGTCCGTGATCGGCTGCGCGCCCGCTCCCATCACCATCACTTCGAACGTGTTCTCTCCCATCTTCGGTGGCTCCGGCTCGCTCTTGAACGTGATGTCGACGGTCTGCGTCGTACCCGGCGCAGGCCTCTGGCTGCTCTGGCCGCCACACCCGGCTGGCCAGGCGGCAGCCGTTGCTGCGAACACTAGCGTCATTACGAATCGCTCCATGATGTGATCCTCTCTTCCCACATTCATCTTGCCAGTACGGCGAATTGCCTGCTTCCGAGACGCGCGCCGCTGCGCGTGACTGTGACTGTGACGTCCCATCGGCCGGCCATCAGGACTTGTCCCATCCCGCGGTAGACGCCGTTGCCGGTGTGCGTCAGCTTCGCGTCGTTCCGCATCGCCGGCATGCTCATCGTCGGCATAGCCGCCATCAAGAGGTTGACGGTGACCTCCGCGTCGGTCACCGCCTTGCCGTCCGCCGTCTTCACCGACACCTCGAACTGGTTCTCGCCGCTGCGCGGAGGGTCGGGCTGGCTGCGGAACGTGATGTCGAGCCGCTCGCGCGCCGTCGTCGCGCCGGCTTCAGCCGCGGGCGGTGTCTCGTACCCCTGGAGCGACGCACGAAGCTGGCTTTCCGAGTCGAGAAAAAACGCCGCGCTGGTGGCGACCGCTTCGCCTTCATTCAGACCCCCGAGGATCTCGACGCGGTCGTCGAGCCGCTGTCCGACCTTTACGCGGCGCGGCTCGAAGTAGCCGTCGCCCAGCGCCACAAAGACGATCTGCTCCTTGCCCGAATCGAGGAGCGCATTCGAGGGAATGACCAGACCTGCAGTGGAAGGCCCCGAGAGCTCGACGTTCGCGTACATGCCGGGCTTGAGTCGATTGCTGCGGTTCGGGAATTCGAACCGGACCTTAACGGTGCGGGTCTTTTCCTCAACGAACGGGTACACGTAGACGACACGGCCGGTGAACCGCTCGTTGGGATACGCGTCGAGCGTCACGTTGGCCTGCGCGCCGCGGCGGATCGCCGATATTTCCTGCTCATAAACGTCCGCCTCCACCCAGACCACCGACAGATCGGCCACTTTGTAGAGACTTTGACCGGGCATCACGTGCATCCCCTGCAGGGCCTGCTTCTCGATGACGAACCCGCTGGCCGGCGATCGGAACACCATTGCTGTCTGCGGCTGGCGGGTCTCCTCCAGAGCTTTGATCTGATCGGCCGGCAGGTCCCACAATGCGAGCCGCTGCCGCGCCGATTCCACGAGCCGTTCCGCGTGCTCGCGCGCGTCTGCGATCTGCGACTGGCGCACCTGCTCGCGGGTCTTGAGCGCCAGCAGGTACTCGGTCTGAGTCGTGACAAGCTCTGGGCTGTAGATCGTGAAGAGCGGTTGCCCGCGCCGGACGAACTCGCCCGTGTAGTCGACATAGAGGTCGCGAATCCACCCTTCGAGCTTCAAGTTAACGTCCGCGAGTCTCGTTTCGTCGTACCGAACCACGCCCACAGTCCGTACGATTTTCGACAGAAGCCGCCGCTCGACGGATACCGTCCGCACGCCAATGAGCTGCTGCCGGCGTGGATCGATGGAGACCTCGGCACGGGGCGTCTGCGCGCCGCCGCTCGGCGCTGGCATTGTCTTCATCGAGTCACCCGGCTGCATCGCCGGTGCGCTGGACTCCTGCTTTGCTGAATCAGCGGTCTCCCCAGCGAAGAGCCCACCAATGATCGGCGCACCGGTCAGCCGCGCGCGCAAGGCGTAGGTTGTCGCGGCCAGTGCTGCGATGATGAGAACGAGGCCGCCAATCCAGAGCCAGCGGCGATTCAGGTACGGCATGTCATTTCGCTCCCGGCGGGTTGACGGTCGCGGTCATCGATGGCACGAGCTCGGTTCCGACCGCTCGCTCGAGGTCCGCAAGAGCCTGCTCGAAATCGCTCAACACACGGTAGTAATCGAGCTGCGCGTCGAGGCGGACGCGCTCGTTATCGATCAGCGCGAGAAAATCGACCCGGTCCGTTTGATACGCGACGCGCGAGACCTCGAGTGTCTGTTCAGACTGCGGCAGCACGGTCGTCCGCAGCAGCGAGGCCCGCTGCTCGGCGGTCTTCACCCGGACGTACGCCTCCTGAACCGCGAGGCGCAGCGCGTTCTCGACAGCACGCACGCGGGCCTTCGCGACGTCGATCTCGGCCGTCGCCTCGGCTTTCTGCGAATCGAGCTTGCCGCGCGACCAGGGGGCCGCCGGCCACGTGATACCGACCTTGGCCATCCACGCGTCGCGATCGCGCGGCATCAACATGTAGCCGCCCATGGTGAAGAAGTCGGGCCTGTACTCGCGATTGACGACGGCCAGCCGGGCGTCGGCGCGCTCGGTCGCGATGCGCGCGGCCGCGAGCTCCGGTTGGTGTTCGAGTGCGAGTCGCTGGAGGTCCTCGGCAGCGGGCAGCAGCACACGCTCGTGCGGCTCGGCGAGTCCGCCAATGGGGACATCTGGTCGACGGTCGAGCAGCGTGTTGAGTTGCGCCTCGGCAATCCGGGCACGCTCGTCGAGCATGAACAGGTCGTCGTGTAGCTTGGACAATTCAACGACGGCCTTCAGCACGTCCTGCTGCGAGATCCGGCCCGTCGCGTACTTCGCCTGCGTTACCTCGGCGAACTGGCGCAGGAGCTCCACGCTGGCCAGGTGCACCTCGATCGCTTTCCGAGCCAGAAAGAGATCCGCGTACGTGCGCTTGACCCGATCGACGACATCGCGCGCGCGCACGGCGATCTCGGTCGCCGCCAGCTCCACGTCCTTTTCGGCGACTGCCGCTCGCAGGCGACGTTTGCCCGAGCCGGGGATGTCCTGGCCGACCATGAACATGTACATGTTCGTGTTCGCTGGATTCAGCGTGTTGATCGGCCACTGCCAGATCTGCGCCTCGAGCGTGGGCGGCGCAAGGAAGCGCTCCTGAGCGGGCCGCAGGCGCGCCGCCTCGAGCGATGCCCGCAGGGCAATCAGCTCCGGATTCCTGGCGAGCGCCTCGCTCAGCGCCGCGCTCAGGCTGAACGGGGGGCCGTCAGAGACCGGCGGCCCTTGAACGCGGGTTGCCGGCTCCTGCCCGCGCGCCGGGGTCGCCGACGTGACAAGACAGAACGCGGCAAGGCAAACAACCGACAACACTCTTCGCATCGTGGCACCAGCGCACAAGCGTCCGACAGGATGGTCGGGCGGACTAACATGGCGGAGGACGCGGACGACGCGTCCTCCAGGCACACCAAGACCGCGCTGGGCTAGATCAGAAAGACGGAGTCGACGAGATGTGTCGGATCAGGTGGAATGACGAGGGTAGCGCGCTCGAAGCTACGCGCCGCCTCGGTCCGCGTTGCAAGGACGATGTCGATCCCGCTGGCGTGGGGAATCGCCGCCAGCGCGACGGGTGGTCCTACGGGAAGGGGGACGGGAGCGTTGCCCGATGGCTGCTGCCCTTGCTCGGCGCTCGCGCAGCACGCATCCGGCGACGCGACAACCGGGCAGTCGGCATGCTTCGCCGCGCAGCACGCCATGCGCGCCTGCGCGCTCGATTGCCAGCCGGCGCACTGCACCGCCAACGAGCCGATTTGACTCGCTGACATGATGAGCGCCGCGACAAGGGCCGCTCCGGAACGCATATCAGTATGATGCCGGGCGGCGGCCGGCGTGTCAAACCAGCTGTCGAAAGGAGGCGCAGAGATCGAAACTCTGCGCCTCCGACGACAGCGGACGGCTGCTAGTGGCAGAACGGACACGGGGGGCAGCACCCGGCGCCCGCGGCTTTCGTCGCGGCGAACGCACCTGTGGTGAGCACCGCGAGCGCCATCGTGAACGGCTTCCCCTTGACCCGAGGCCAACCCGGCATCAGACTTGACCCTCAAGTCGAATTGAAGGTGCTAACTCGCCAGCAATCTTCCAATTCGGCGTGAGCCGGGCATTCTGACGAAAGGGTACGCACAATGAGAAAAGTGCTCGCGGCGATCGGACTACTCATCGTCCTTGGAATCGGATCCGCCTCCGCGGTTCAGGAGTCGGACAAGCCAAAGGCCGGGCAGGTCTGCGTATTGAAGGTGTCGGGCATGGCGTGCGGCGCGTGCGCGGCTCAAGTCGAGAAAGCAGCGAAGAAGATCGACGGTGTGACGGCCGCGAACGCCAGTCAGCCGAAGGGCTCGGCCGAAATCACGTACGACCCATCAAAGACCACACCGGAGGCGATCGCGAAGGCGATCACCGACAAGACCGGCTTCAAGGCGGAAGTGCCCAAGAAGGACCAGAAGAACTGACGATCCCAACAGCCGTTACGTCTACACACAGCCCCTGCTTCTTCGGCGAGCGGCTGAGGGCGCCCTCGAACTCACCGTTCGATCAGCGGGCAGGCGTATCACACGCATCGCGCAGAGTCCCACGGTTCGAGACCGGACCCGTCGTTGGAAACGCCGCTCGACACCGCTGCTTCGGCCAGCGCCTTTAGCGGGAACGTCGAGACCCTCACGACGGACGCACGCCGTCTGCAGTTCGACGCCGGGCCGTCGAGTCACTCGAACGTCACGGTCCTTGACTCTGGAGCCCGCTCCAGAGTGCATACTCAGGCGATGTCCTCATGCTGCAACCCTGCGGCTAGCGCGCGCGGTGCCGGGCCCGCAATGTGTCCGGCAAGCAATACCGCGGGAAACGCGGTCGAGCTGTTGACCGTGAAAAGCTTGCTTCGCGAGTCGGCGCTTGGTCGCCTCGCCGTCGTTCAGCATTATTTCTGTCCGGATCCTGCCTGCAATGTCGTGTACTTCGACGCCGTAGGGGCCGCCTATAGCCAGGCGGATCTGCGGGTATCAGTGTGGGAAAAGCACCCCGCCGGCGCGCGCACGGTGTGCTACTGCTTCGGCGAGAACGAGGGTGAGATCCGACGCGAGGTCGAGGAATCTGGCTCCTCGGACGCGGTGGCTCGTGTGAGAGCGCACATCAAAGCCGGACGTTGCGCCTGTGAGATTCGGAATCCTCGAGGGGTCTGCTGTCTCGGCGATGTGATCGCAGCCGTCGAGCGCGTACGCCACGCGATAGCCGAGGGGACGCGATGAAACGCGCTGCCATCAATGCCGTGCGGCGAACGCTTCGCATCGGTGAACTGTCGAAGGCGAGCCGTCTCACGCCGGACACCTTGCGGTACTACGAGCGCTTGGGACTGCTGGCTCCTGCGCAACGGACCTCGGGAGGGTTCCGCGCGTACGAGCCAGGTACCCTGGAACGTGTCCGGTTCATCAAGACCGCCCAGGCGCATGGCCTCTCGCTCCGCGAGATCCGGGAACTGGTGGGTCATCAGACCAGTTCGCGACGAGACAGGTGCCGTCGCGTGCGCGACTTGTTATCGCGGCGGCTCTCCGAGTTGGAACAGAAACGCGGCGAGCTCGAGGCGTTTTGCGCAGCGCTGCGCCATCACCTTGAGATGTGCGAGCGGGCGCTCGCGTCGGCGGGCGACACCCGGTGTCCGGTCGTCGAGGACCTGGTGAGCGAAGCCGCCCGAGTCGGGGCCTCCTAGATGGACTCGCAGACGCGGCGTCGATGGTCGGAGGCCGGCGCGCTCACGAGCGCCGGTACGGTCGCCGCGACGATTTTCTGCTGCCTGCCGTTCGCTTCCGGCGTGCTGGGCGCCGGGCTGGCCGCGGCCGGGGCTCGATTTGCGCCGTTCAGATCGTATCTCGCAGCGCTGAGCGTGACGTTTCTTGGCTACGCGTTCTACCAGGCGTATCGACCGGGCGCCGTCGGATGCGACGACGGGACGTGCGACACCCCCAGCACCCTCGGACGCCGACGATTTGTGTTGTGGGCGATCACGGCCGTGGTGCTGTTGCTCCTGACAGCGTCGTGGTGGGCAAGCTGGGTCATTTACTCGACATTATGACGATGAAGCTTCGCGTCCGCTTCCCGTGGTTGTCGGTGGCGATGTGTGTGGCTCTCGGGCTCGCAGCCGTTCGGGCTCGGCCGGCCGATCGCTTCCATACGCAGACCACGACACTCGCCACGCTCCAGGATCTCGGCGGCGTAGACGAGATCAAGACCCGGTTCAACCGCGACACCGGGAAGATTCGACTGGTGTTGCTGCTGTCGCCCACGTGACCGGTATGTGTTGCTGGCACCCGGTGGGTGCAAAACGAACTCCTCGCGAAGTATTCCAAAGCGGATCTACGCGTGTATGCGATCTGGTTCAACATGTTTCCGGGTGATGCGCGGTCTGAGTGGCCGCCGGAACTGCTGACCGATCCGCGAGTCCTGCATCGATGGGATGAGCCGAAGTCAGTCGGAACCTTCTTCGGTCAGAACAAATCGACGATGAAAACGCGGCTCACCCCCGATTCGAATGGAACAGGGGGCGACGTTCTGTGGGATTCGTATCTGTTGTTCGGCGCGGATGCGCGGTGGGAAACGTTCCCGGCGGGGCTTGTCCACTGGGGCCGCACGATCGTTGCGGCGCGGCAGACGCTCAAGAAAGAGTTCGAACGACTCTGGGGTCGCGCATCGTGAGCTCGGCAGCCGCTGGCCGCCGGACCGGTATGCCGCTCTATCTTGGGCTGTCACCCTTGACAATGGGATCGCCTCGCTTCGCCCATTCCTCGTAGCCGCCCACAAGCGCGCGAACGCCGCTGACGCCGGCCTTCTTGAGCAGGAGCGCCGCCCGGGCGCTCGTCTGTTCCGCCTCTCAACTGCAATAGGTGACGATAGGTTTTTTCTCCTTACGGAGCTCCGCGGCGCGAGCCTCCACCGTCTCGAGAGGCATGAGGATCGCGCCGGGCAGATGTCCCGCTCGGTAACTCTCGGCATCACGGACGTCGAGCACGAACACGCCCCCCTTCGCCTGAAGCTGCTTGAATGCCTCGACCGTGATACGAAGCGCGGGCGACTTCCATTCCGCTTTCGCGTCCTCCCCACCGGTGGCAGGCTGGCGGTTGCCGTCCGACGGCGAGGCGGCGGTCGGAGCCGGTGCCGGGGAGGCGGCCGGCCGCAGCACGAGCAACCATTCCTCGTCGTCCCCTTCGGGGCCTTGTCCGCGACGCGTGATAAACGGGTCCTCGAGACGTACGACGCGAAAGCCGGCCTCGCGCGCATCCTGCTGCACGTGCTCCGCGCCGATTTCGTGACTCCGGGTCTGCACGTCGCGCGGCACGTCGCGTCGCGATGGAGAGATGGGCTCGATGATCACCAGACGTCCGCCCGGCTTGAGCGCCTGCCGCAGATTCGTCAGCATCGCCTGGTGCTCGGACATCTCGTGATACGAATTCACGATCAATGCGGCGTCGAGCGTCGCCGTCGCCAGCCGAGGGTCCCACGCCGAGCCTTCGAGGACGACAACGTTGCTCAGATCCTCGTCGGCCACGCGCGTGCGTAGCTGCTCGACCACGCGCGCGCTCACGTCGACGGCGTAGACTCGGCCCGTCGGGCCAACGGCTCGGGCAAGGCGCACGGTAAGGAACCCGCCGCCCGCGCCGATGTCCGCGACCACGGCCCCCGGGCCGACACCTAACGCCTCAAGGATCTTGGGAACATTCTGCCAAGCGTCGCGCTGTGCTTCTTCGCGCGCGCGCGCGGAAC
>JBOGJB010000004.1:0-1590 GCA_050745085.1 Vicinamibacterales bacterium | reverse complement strand
CCCCCGCCCGCAGATGAAGCTCGTCGGCCAGGACATGGTGCTGGGCCAGCAGGAAACCGTGCGTGCGCACGGCGGCCTTCGGCTCTCCGGTGCTGCCGCTGGTGAACGTGAGGAGAGCGACGTCTCCGCTTCCGCAACGTTCGATTCGATTCTGCGCGCCGGAGCCCTCCGCGCGCCGGGCGATCGAGCGGGTCCCGGGCAGCCCCCCGCCGATCGCGAGCTTGATCGGCAGGCGGCGGATCGTCGGCGACACGATCCGCATGGCGTGCGCGCGGGGCGTGGCCACGAACGCGCGCGGATGCGCCCGCTCGCAACAACGCTCGAGATGTGTCCGGCCCGCCGACGGATCGACGAAGACCGCCGTCACGCCAAGGCGGAACATCCCGACCAGCGTGACGTACAGCCGAGCGGACATCGGGCAGAAGACCAGCGCGCGATCTCCGGGCCGCAGGCCGGCAGCCGCCAGTTCCGCCGCGGCACAGGCGGCGGCACGCTCCAGCCCCTCGAAGCTGATGCGCTCCGCGCGGTCGATGATCGACGGCTGCGCGGGGCGCTGGCCGCATTGCTCCTGGAGGACCTCCGCGATGTTCATGTCGCGAGCCGCCGGGCGAACAGTTGATACCGCCGTATCGGGCGGGCGTAGCGCCGGCTGATGTTTTGCGAGACGTTCTGCTCGTGCATCAGGGCATGGATCGCGCGCGTGAACCCGAGCCGTCTTGCGGTTGCGTGCGCCGACGCCACAAGAACGCTGCCCAGTCCCGCCAGGCCCAGACCGGGAGCGACGGCGACGGTCTTGATGACGATCGTGTCGATCGCGCGGCCCCGGCGCTGCTGCAGGACGTCCGGGACGGCGAAGAGAAACCCGGTGAGCTCCCCTTCGCGCTCTGCCAGGAGCACCAGGTCGGGCTGCACAACGGGCAGCACCGCACGGTTCTGCTCCATGAACTCGGATTCGTCGATCGGCGTGTACAGAAAATTGCGGCTGAAGCTCCCCAGCGAAAGCACAAACATGCGCCGCAGATCCGCATCCGCGTCGCTCATCTCCAGCGAGCGGATGGCGACTCCGGCGCTCTCCAGTCGGGCCCTCGCGCTCGCGATGCGCGGGTCGTCGCGGCCGAGGTCCTCGTTGAGGGCGGAGCTGTAGCTGGCTATCGGCGCGAACCCTGCCTGGCGCCAGTCGTCGGGCCAGTCGTCCGGGTTGTCGGGCTCGAGAAAGAACGGCGGCTCCGTGCCCCGCTCCGTGACGAATCGATAGCGGCGCCAGGTATTGCCGTCCATCGGACCGACCGCCAGCGTGCACCCGGCGGCGCCGAGCCTGTCGCACGCGGCCGTCAGCAGCGCCACGCCGGCGCTCCGATCGCTGACGGCGAAGTGGCCGATCGCGCCGACGCGTTCGCCAGGCAGCACGGGTGCCCGGGTCCACCAGCAGGAGCATCGGCCCGTCAGGGTGGATCCTTCCACGATCGACACGAGGTGAAGGTCGGGGGCGTGAAGCCGGCGTTCACGCTCCGGCAGAAGCTCGACCTCCGTCTGCGACACTTGAGGCCAGGCATCACCCGGCGCCAGCGTGCGAACGATCACGCGATCCTC
>JBOGJB010000003.1:0-3681 GCA_050745085.1 Vicinamibacterales bacterium | reverse complement strand
GAGTACAACCTCGCGCTCGGCGAGCGCCGCGCCGCCGCGGTCCGCGACTACCTGAACGGCCTCGGCCTGACCGGCGATCGCATCGCGATCGTGACCAAGGGCGAGGAGCAACAGGTCTGCGCGGAATTGACTGAGGCCTGCTGGTCGAGGAACCGCAGGGGCCACTTCATCATTACGGCGAAGTGAGGCGAAACTCTGTTCAAGTACGAAGTACGAAGTTCGAAGGCTGAAGTGAAGTTCTAAATCTGAACGTCTGACGTTTACTTCAGCCTTCGTACTTCGAACTTCGTACTTGGATAGCCCTTCGCAGCATCCCCTCGTCGATTCGGTATTTAGCGACCTTCTTCCCGTCGATTTCCAGGACCGGAATCTCCGTCCAGTAACGGCGCTCCAGCTCGGAATCGCCGCTGATGTTCACCTCGCGCAGCTCGAACGGATGGTCGGCCCGTACGCGGTCGAGGATCGCCTTCATCTCCTCGCAGAGGTGGCAGCCTGGACGGGAATAGAGAGTCAGTCTGATCAATGCTGAATGCTGAATGCTGACAGCTGAGTGCTGAATGCCGAATGCCGAATGCCGAAGCCGCAGAGTGCCTACTCCCTGGTGCCTAGCGCCTGAATGATTCCCTCAGCCGCCTGCCGCGGATCGGGCGCTGCGATGATCGGCCGCCCGACGACGATGAAGTTGGCCCCGGCCGCGATCGCCTCGGCGGGACCCATCGTCCGCGCCTGATCGTCGCCGCTGCTGGCCGGCGCGGCGGCGCCGCGGATGCCGGGCGTGACGATCAGGAGGCGATCGCCGCAGTGCCGCCGGATGGCGGCGATCTCCATCGGCGAGGCGACCACGCCGTCCAGCCCCGCCTCCATCGCCAGCGACGCGAGCTTGGTGACCTGGTCGAACGGCGGGAGGAGAACGCCGGTTTCATCGAGCGTTGCCTGAGTCATGCTGGTCAGCACGGTCACCGCGACCACGAGGGGCGCCGCGCTGCGCGTCGCGGCCGCGGTCCGCGCCGCCGCCTCGCGCGCCGCGCGCATCATCGCCGTGCCCCCCGCGGCATGCACGTTGACCATCCACACGCCTAGCGCGGTGGCCGCCTCGACCGTGCCGGCGACCGTATTCGGGATGTCGTGGAACTTGAGGTCGAGGAAGACGCGGTCGCCGCGCTCGGCCAGCGCGCGGACGATGGCCGGCCCTTCGGCCGTAAACAGCCGGCTGCCGACCTTGAAGCCGCCCGCGAGTCCTCTCAACGACGCCGCCAGCGCCAGCGCGCGGGGGCCGTCGTCCACGTCGAGCGCGATTAGGAGCTGATCCACGCCTGCTCGCGCGCGCGCGTGTCGAGCGTGCCGACGAGATCCGCAATCCGCGCGACGTTGTGACGCGCGAGATACTCTCCCAGGCCGCCGAGAAGTTTCGACCAGACGAAGGGATCGACGAAGTTTGCCGTGCCGACCTGGACCGCGGCCGCGCCGGCGATCAGGAACTCGAGCGCGTCGGTCGCCGTAGCAATGCCTCCCATGCCGATGATCGGCAGCTTCACCGCCTGACGGCATTCGTAGACCATCCGCACCGCGATCGGCCGGATCGCCGGGCCGCTCAGCCCGCCGACGATGTTCGAGAGCTTCGGCCGGCGGGTCTCGATGTCGATTGCCATCGCGAGGAACGTGTTCACGAGCGACACGGCGTCCGCACCCGCCTCTTCCGCCGCGCGCGCGAACGACGCGACGTCGGTGACGTTCGGTGTCAGCTTCGGAATGACCGGTAGCCTTGTCACCTTGCGCACGGCGCTCACGACGTCGAAGGTCCCCGCGAGGCTGCAGCCGAACGTGATGCCGCCTTCTTTGATGTTGGGGCAGGAGATGTTCAGCTCGAGTGCGGCGACCCCGTCGGTGTCGGAGAGGATCCGCGCGAGCTCGACGTACTCGTCGAGGGTCGTCCCGCAGATGTTGACGAAGACGACCGCGCGGCGGTCGCGCAGCTCGGGCAGCTTCTCGCGGATGAAGCGCTGGACGCCGATTCCCTGCAGGCCGATCGCGTTCAGCATGCCGGATGGGGTCTCGACGATGCGCGGCGGCGGATGGCCTTCGCGCTCATTGAGGAAGAGCCCTTTGACCGCGACGCCGCCGAGCGTGGAGAGATCGACGACGTCGGCGTACTCGACGCCGTAGCCGAAGCAGCCGCTGGCGGCGATGACCGGGTTCGCCAGTCTCAGCGCGCCGATCTGGACGGATAGATCAGTCTGTGGCAAGTGCAGTCCCGTTCGGCATTCGGCATTCGGCTTTCGGCAGTAGGCCTGACCTAGTGCGTCAGCTCTTCCCAGACGATCTCCTCAGCGTCGAACACGGGTCCGTCGATACACGATCGAACGAAGTGCACCGAACCATTCCGTCGAACCTGGACGACGCAGCTGTAGCAACCGCCGAGGCCGCAGCCCATGACCTGTTCGAGCGAGGCGACCGCACGACGGCCATGGCGGCGCGCGAGCGAGGCGGCCGCGGCCATCATCGGCGTCGGGCCGCACACATACAGCGTGACCGCCCGATCGGGCGGGGTTGCCGCGAGCGCGCGCTCGAGCGGGACGGTGACGCGTCCGCGCTCGCCGCGGCTGCCGTCCTCGGTCGCGAGCACGACGCGCACGCCGAGCCGCTCGAAGAACTCGACGTAGAACAGATCCGCGCTGCGGCGGCCGCCGTAGAAGAGCGTCGCGGGCACACACCGCGCGGCGAGCGCTTCGGCGACGGTCGCGAACGGCGCGAGGCCGACGCCGCCGGCGACCATCCATGCCTCGCCGGCCGCGACATCCGCGGAACCCGTGGCCAAAAACGGCCGCCCCAGAGGACCGAGACAAGGGACGCGCGATCCGGGAACGGCGTCGAAGAGCAGCCGCGACCCGACGCCGACACGCTTGTTGAGGATCGACATGCCGATCGGGCGTCCGCCGCCGTCGCGCAGGATCTCGAAGATCGAAAACGGCCGGCGCAGCAGCGGATCGTTGCCGGGCGCCGGCTTCACCATCGCGAACTGTCCCGGCAGCGCGTCGCGCGCGATCGCGGAAGCGTCGAGCGCAAGAACGTTGTACTCGTCGGAGAGCCGCGTGTTCGCGATCACGGCGGCTTCGACGTCGATCAGCATATCGGGCAGTATACCTGCATCAGCAATCGTCTCGTTTATCTGCGTTCATCTGCGTTTATCGGCGGCCGCGTTCGTCCGCGGCTTATACTCGCGCGGTGCGGTTCCTGCGAATGCTCACGAACGCCGTTGCGGGGGGACTCCTCGGCGCGGCGTACCTCGTGGTGCTCCTGCTACAGCTCAATCCGCATGTGCCCATGCTCTCCGACACGACGTGGCACTGGGCGCGCACGCTCGCACTTTTCTACGGCGCGCACCTCGTCGTCTTTTTCTACCTCGCGCTCACGCTGCGCGAGCTCGTCGCGACGCCCGTGTCGCCCGGCTGGATCAGCGTGCGCCTCCTCGCCTGGATGGCGGCGTTCGCGTCGGGCGGCGCCGCCGCGCTGATGTGGGTCAACCTGCGCGGCTTCGCGCTGACGCTTGGTGACGCCGCGGTCCGGCGCATGACGATCGGCGCCATTGCCGTCACCGCCGCCGCGGCGGTCGTGCTGTTGACGGCGCTGGCACGCTACTCCTTCGGGCGGCGCGGGAGCCCCGCCGCCGGTGCCGTCCTGGCC
>JBOGJB010000002.1:0-9083 GCA_050745085.1 Vicinamibacterales bacterium | reverse complement strand
CGCCCGAGCCCCTCGAGCGTGGCGCCCGCCCACTCCGCGAACACCGGCTCGCCGCAGACCTCCACGCCGCGGCGCAGCGTGCGCACGGCCCGGCAGTTCAGCGCGAATGGCTTCACCGGATGGGCCGGCTCAGCGCGATCGAAGAAGCCGCCGCCTTTCGCGTCCCCGAGCACGCGCACGGAGTAGTGCAGCAGCTCAGCCGCGAGCATTTCGTACGGCTCGCGACCGGTCGCTTCGTGCGCGTCCATCAGCGCCTCGGCCAGCCAGATCTGATCGACGAGCAGGCCGCGCAGGTCCGGGTCGTCGCAGACGTGCCCGGCGCCGTCGCCCGGACGATACGTCGCGAGCACGACCCGCTCGAGCGACGCGATCGCCGCCTCGGTCAGAGCGGGCGCGTCGAGCGCCGCGCCCGCGCGCACCATCGCGGACACCATCCGCGCGTTGGCGTCGACGTAGAGCGTCGCATCGACCTCGGGCGGATCGGTCATCAGGCTGGCGGCGAACCCACCGAGCGGATCGGCAAAGCAGACGCCGACGAAGCTCGCGATCTGGCGCGCCTGGTCGAGATACCGCGGCTCGCCCAGCACCATCCCGGCGTGCGTGAACAGATCGAGCACGTCGGCGTTGGTCGCCAGCAGCTTCTCCCGCGTGGGCGCGGTCCGGCTCCCGCGCGCCGGCTCGCGGAACACGCCGCCGTCTTCCGGGTCCACGAGATCGGCCGCGAGGCGGTCGAGCGCGGCGCGCGCGGCGGGGCTCTCGTTCGCAAGCAGCAGGCGAATCTCATCAGAGAGCAAGGGTTCCATGGGTTCCATGGGTTCCATGGGTTCCGGGGGTTCCGGGGGTTCCACAGGTTCCCGAGGTTCCTGAGGTTCCTGAGGTTCATGTGCCTGGTGCGAGTTGGCGGCCTGCTCGATGTCGGCGCGTCGCGTGCGCCAGGCGTCGTCGACGCTGCGCAGCAGATCGACGAGCCGTGGCGGCGAGGTCCCGGCGGCGCCGCCGAGGAGCGCGCCGGCGGGCGTGAGACACGCGACGCTCGGCCAATCCCCGAAGCCGTAGCGATCCGCCAGATCCGGGCGGCGCTCGGCGTCGATGCGGGCGGCGAGAAACCCGGCGTTCACCAGCTCGGGAATGATGTCGTCATCCTCGAGCGCGCGCGCAAACGCGTGCGAGGGGCGCGACCACCGCGTCTCGAGCAGGAGCAGGATCGGTCGATCCCGCTCGCGCGCGCGGGCGGAAGCCTCGGCCCATTCGAGCCACGCGATCGGCGTCGCGGCCTGCGTCATCCGGATCCTGTCAATTATAATGATCGGATTCATGTCTCATCGCATCACGCTGATTCCCGGCGACGGCATCGGCCCCGAGGTGACGGAGGCCGTCGTGCGCATTCTCAAGACCGCCGGCGTGGACATCGAGTGGGAGCGCCACGATGCTGGCGTCACGGCGTTCACACGACACGGCGTATCGCTCCCCTCCGAGCTCCTCGACTCGATCCGCCGGAACAAAGTCGCGCTGAAGGGCCCCGTGACGACGCCGATCGGCGAGGGGTTCACGAGCGTGAACGTCGGCCTGCGGAAGGCGCTGGATCTCTACGCCAATCTCAGACCGGTCGCCAACCTCGCCGGCGTCGAGAGCCGCTTCTCCGGCGTCGATCTCGTGATCGTCCGCGAGAACACCGAGGACCTGTACTCCGGCCTCGAGCACGAAGTCGTGCCGGGGGTCGTCGAAAGTCTGAAGATCATCACCGCACGAGCCTCGACGCGCATCGCGCGCTTCGCGTTCGAGCACGCGCGCCGTCACGGGCGCAAGCGAGTGACGGCGATCCACAAGGCGAACATCTTGAAGATGGGGGACGGGCTCTTTCTCGAGTCGGTCCGGGCCGTCGTGCGCGAGTACGGCGACATCATCTACGACGAGCGGATTGTCGACGCCACCTGCATGCACCTGGTGCTGCACCCGGAGCGATTCGACGTCCTGCTGCTGCCCAATCTGTACGGCGACATCGTGTCGGATCTGTGCGCGGGGCTGGTCGGCGGCCTCGGGATCGTGCCCGGGGCGAACCTGGGGACGGAGGTCGCGGTCTTCGAGGCGGTGCACGGCAGCGCGCCGGACATCGCTGGAAAGAACCTGGCGAACCCGACGGCGCTGCTGCTGTCGGCCGTGATGATGCTGCAGCACATCGGAGAGACGGCGGCGGCCGAGCGGATTCAGACGGCGCTCGGCGGCGTGCTGGTGGCGGGGAGGGTGCGCACGCACGACCTGGGGGGGACGGCGACGACAACCGAATTCACGCAGGCAATCTGCCGCGCGCTCGACCACGCGGGCGCCCGGGTCTGATATAGTGCCGACGCCGATGCTGGACGACATCTCCCGCGCCGTGCTGGCGCGCGAGGAAGTCGCGCGTTACCTGCGCGGCGCGCGCGGCCGCGGCGAGGATGCCGCACGCGAGCGCGTCGAGGGCTACCTCGAGGAGCTGCGAACGACGCAGCGCTACGCCTTCTATCGCGCGCTGAAGCATCCGCTCTATCCGATCCTGAGGAAAATCCAGCGCCTCGACGAGCACGTCGAGATGGCGCAGGCGGCGTCGCGCGCGGGGCGCGTCCTCTACATCTCCAATCACAAGAGCCACACCGACTATCTCGTCGAGCCGCTGGTCCTCGACGACCACGACGTCCGGCCGCCGGTCATCGCGGCGGGCATCAATCTGTTCGGCGGTCCGCTCGGCCTGCTGCACAAGCACGTGACGGGGGCGATCCCGATCCGCCGCAACACCAAGGACCCGGCGTACCTCGTCACGCTCAAGGCGTACGTCGCCGAGCTGCTGCACCGTCACGACCTGCTGTTCTATCTGGAGGGAGGACGCAGCTACAGCGGCGAGCTGAAGGCGCCCAAGACGGGGCTGCTGCACGCCGCGCTGCAGGCGGGCCGCGACGACCTGTGCGCCGTCCCCGTCGGGATCGCCTACGATCTGGTGCTCGAGGACCACATCCTCGCACGCCAGGCGCAGAAGCGGCGCCCACGGCCGTTCACGCGCGAGCTGGCCGAGATGGTGCGCTTCGCCGTCGGCTACCAGTCCCGCGCGTTCGTGACCTTCGGCGCGCCGGTGCCGCTCAAGGGGTGTGACCCGGAGTCGCGCCGCGAGGTTCGCGACCTCGCGCACCGCCTCCGCGAGACGATCGGACGCCTCTACAAAGTCCTGCCGACCGCGCTCGTGGCCGCCGCGATGCGCCCCTCGATCGCTCGGCGCGCGCTCGAAGATCGCATCGAGCTCCTGATCGCGGAGCTGCGCGCCGCTCAGGCGAATCTGGGCGTCACGTCCGCCCGGCAGGCCGTAGACGAGGGGCTCGAGCAGCTCGGCGCGCGCGGCGTGCTGGTCCTCGAGCGCGACGGGCGAATTCGGGTGCGCGAGCGCGGCGTGCTACGCTACTACGCCAGGACCATCCAGCATCTGTCCCAGGGTCCCAGGAGGCCCGGCCGAACCCATTGATGATCGACACGCTCTCGCGGGCCTTCTTTCACGCGCTCGCCGGCAGCGGCACCCTCAAGACGTTCGCCTCCCGATACGGTATGCGCCGGGTGGACAGCTTCGCGCGCCGTTTCATCGCGGGCGAAACCATCGACGAGGCGATCGCCGCCGCGCGCGGCATCCATGCGGCGGGGCTCCGCACGACGCTCGACTTTCTCGGCGAGAGCGTCGCCACATCCGCCGGGGCGGATGCGGTCACGCGCGAGTACGTCGCGATCATCAGGCGCGTCGTCGAGTCCGGCGTCGAGCGGAACCTGTCAATCAAGCTGACGCAGATCGGACTCGACGTGGATCGCGTCACCTGCATCGACAACCTCCGGCGCATGCTCGACCGCGCGGGCGACAGCTTCTTCGTCCGCATCGACATGGAGAACTCGCCGTACACCGCGCAGACGCTCGACGTCATCGAGACGCTGTGGGACCAGGGCTACCGGCAGATCGGCGCGGTGGTGCAGTCGTATCTCCGCCGGAGCGAGGAGGACGCGCGGCGTCTGAGCCGCCTCGGCATCCGCATCCGGCTGGTCAAGGGAGCGTACAAAGAACCGCCCGAAGTCGCCTATCAGAAGAAGACCGAAGTGGACGACGCGTTCGTGCGCCTGATGCGAACGCTTCTCGACGAGAACCCGTATGCGGCGATCGCCACGCAGGATCCGACGATGATCGACGCGACGAAGGCGTACGCCGCCGCGCGCGGTGTGGGGCGAGACCGGTTCGAGTTCCAGATGCTGTACGGAATCCGGCGCGATCTGCAGAGCGCGCTCGCGCGTGACTACACGGTCCGCGTGTACGTGCCGTTCGGGCGCCAGTGGTATCCGTACTTCATGCGACGTCTGGGTGAGCGTCCGGCAAACGTGCGGTTCGTGCTGGGGAGCGTCTTCAAGGAAAAAAGGGCCTGAGAGGCCCGCCCCGCTACAGAGTCCCTGTCGGGTTTGGCAACGCAGGTGAATACATTGCGCTGCCAGCGCCGCGACTGTAGGGAGCGAATTGCCCACCCGGCGGTCCGTCCGGACCGGTCACCTGCCGTAAATCATTGGGTCCTGACGACTTCCAGATTTGAAATGGCCATGGCACATGCCTTGAATTGCGGAGGTCGGCCGCGAGACCCCGGCCATCGGAACGGACCCGGTTGAGATAGCGTCCATAGAGGAGAGATGACCAATTATCCCCAGCAACTCACGGCGGCGCCTGCGGCGAGACTCGCGAATGAAGGTGAAGAGGACGGTCTGTTCACACGCGCGGTGGAGTTCGTCAGCCAGAGGTTCTGCGCGGTTCGCGGCCACGATTCCGTGCTCCACTTCCAGGAGAACCGCGTCCTCCTGCGCTGCACGTCGTGCGGATACGATTCGCCCGGATGGGAAGTCAACGAGCGGCGGCCGCGCGTGCGCTACGCTAGGCGAGCCTAAAGGCTCGCGCTACCGGCACCAGGGCGCGGGTCAGCACACCAGCCGCGCGAGGCGCGCGAGCGCGTCGCGGCAGAACGCCACGTCTTCCAGATTCACGTACTCCTCGGTGCTGTGCAGTCCGGCGCCGCCCGGACCGAACAGCACCGAGGGGATCCCTGCACCACCCAGCACCGCCGCATCCGTCCAGAAACTCATGCCGGTGATCGGCCTCTCGCGCCCGGCCTCCGCCGCCGCGCGAACGAGCGCCTGCGGCAGCTCGTGCCCGCGATCGATCTCGTAGGACGGCCGGCTGAACATCGCGCGCGCCTCTCCCTCGAACTCTGGATCTTGGGCACGCAGCTCGTCCAAGATCGCGTGGACCTCGCGGAGCGCGCTTTCTTCCGGCTCTCCGGACACCGTCCGGCGCTCGATCTGAAGCGTGCAGCGATCGGGGTAGCTACTCAACTCGCGGCCGCCGCCGATGATGGACGCGTGCAGCGAGCCGACACCCATGACGGGATGCGGAGGGCGCGCCTGCAGCTCCCGGTCGAGCCGCTCGAGACGCACGAGGACGCGGCCCATGCGGGCGATGGCGTCGCGTCCGTCGCGCGGCCGGCTCCCGTGGGCCGCACGGCCGCGGGTCTCGATCTCGACCCACGCAAACCCTTTGTGCCCGACAGCAATCTGCAGGTCGGTCGGCTCGGTCACGACCCCGAGCTCCGCGCTCCATGCGGTCACGAGCGCTTCGGCGCCGACACTCTCGTACTCTTCGTCGACGACGCACGCGATGATGACGCGGCCCCGCGGCAGGCCGGCCTGGGCCAGGTCGCGCACCGCCCCAATCATCGCCGCCACGCCGCCCTTCATGTCCTGCGCGCCGCGGCCGAACAGACGTCCGTCCCGGATCGCCGGATCGAACGGGCGCTCCATGCCGTCCACACCGACCGTGTCGATATGCCCGCAGAACATCACCGACCGCCCGGGGGCGCGTCCCTCGAGCACGCCGATGACGTTCGGCCGTCCGGGGCGGACGTCCTGAAGCCGGACATCGAGCCCAATGCCGCGGAGCTCGCGCGCGATCAGGTCCGCGATCGCGCCCTCACCCGCCGCTCCCGGCACGAGCGACGGGTTGACGCTGTTCACCGCGACGAGGTCGCGAAGGAGACGGATGGTCCAGTCCATACTCAAGTTCGAAGTACGAAGTACGAAGGCTGAAGTGAAGTCTGAAGTTCGATTCAGTATTCTAATGCCGTCATGTCGAGGGTCGTGGCAATTACCGGCGCGTCGGCAGGAATCGGCCGCGCGGCCGCCGAACAGCTCGGCCGGCTCGGCATGCCGATCGCGCTCCTGGCGCGCCGCGCGGAGCGGCTCGAGGCAATCGCGCAGTCGATTCGCGCCGGCGGCGGCCGGGCGATCGCCGTCGCGGGCGACGTCACGGATGAAGGGGACGTCCGCGAGCTGGCCGACCGGGCCGTCGCGGAGTTCGGACGCCTGGACGTGATGATCGCGAACGCGGGGATCGGCTTTCACGGCGCGCTCGAGGACACGCCGCCGGAGATCATGCGGCGGCTGCTCGACGTGAACTTCATGGGCACCTTCCACGCCGCGCGCGCGTCGCTCCCCATCTTCCGTCGTCAGGGTGGAGGCCATCTGATCCTGATCTCGTCGATCGCCGGGCAGCGCGGCATCGGCTTCACCAGCGGCTACTGCGCGACCAAGGCGGCGCAGATCGGCTTGGCCGAGTCGCTCCGCGCGGAGCTGGCGGGCACGGGCATCCACGTCAGCGTCGTCTTTCCCGTGTCGACGATCACCGAGTTTCACGATGCCATCCGGCGCGATTTCGGACACGCGGTCTCGGGCCTGGGCCCGAAGCAGTCGGCCGACGACGTCGCGCGCGCGATCGCCCGGTGCCTGGAGCACCCGCGCGTCGAGGTCTACCCGCACTGGAAATCGCGCGGCCTCGTGCTCCTCAACGCGCTGGCGCCGGCCTTCACGGATCGGCTGGTGCAAAAATACGGACGGCGAAGACGATGACGTTCGCGGCCATTCCCGCGGGCTGGTTCACGATGGGAGCGGACGCAGGTCAGGATGACGAGCGCCCGCCGCACCGTGTGTGGGTCGACGCGTTCGAGATGGCGATCTACCCCGTGACCCGCCGGGACTACGGCGCGTTTCTCGCGGCAACCGGCCACGACCTGCCGCGCGACTGGTCCGCGCCCGCGCTCGCCGGCGACGACCGGCCGGTCGTCGGTGTGAGCTGGCACGACGCCGCGGCGTACTGCGCCTGGCTGACCGCGTCTGGCGACCGCGCGCGGCTGCCGACCGAGGCCGAGTGGGAGCGGGCGGCGCGGAGCCAAGTCGAGGGCCTGCGCTACGCGTGGGGCGACGACATTCCGCGCTGGATCCCGAACGGCGGGCGCGGACCGATCGAGGCGCCCTGGCCGGTCACGCTCGGCGAGCCGACCCGGTTCGGACTGTTCGGGATCGGGGCGAACATCCACGAGTGGTGCGCCGACTGGCACGCACGCGACTACTACGCGGCCTCCCCGGCGCGGAATCCCGCCGGCCCGGCCGAAGGTGTTCGGCGAATCTCCCGCGGCGGATCGTGGCGTCACGCGTTCACCATCAGCCGCTCCTCGGCGCGCAGCAAGCTCGATCCCACGTTTCGGTACACAGACTATGGTTTCCGTGTGGTCCGGCTGAAGCCGGACGCCACGAAGGAAGCCTTTCGATGAGCCTCGAGGCCGCGCGGGTGATCGCGACGAAGGTCGCCGCGGAAGGTGGGTGGGCGCTCATCGTCGGCGGCTGGGTGCGGGACCGCCTGCTGAACAAGCCGAACAAGGACGTGGACATCGAGGTCTTCGGCATTCCCGCCGATCGCCTTCGCGAGCTGCTCGAACAGATGGGGCGCGTGAACACCGTCGGTGAGAGCTTCACCGTTTACAAGGTCGACGACGTGGATGTGTCGCTTCCACGGCGCGAATCGAAGATCGGCCGGGGACATCGCGCCTTCGCGGTGACCGGCGACCCGACACTCTCGACCGAAGAGGCTGCGCGACGCCGGGACTTCACGATCAACGCAATCTCGTGGGATCCGCTGACCGAGCGGTACATCGATCCCTTCGGGGGCAGGACCGACCTGCTCGAACGAAGGCTCCTGAAGGCCGTGGACCCGCGTACGTTCGGGGAGGACAGCCTGCGCGTCCTCCGGGGCGTGCAGTTCGCCGCACGTTTCAACCTGAAGATGGACGAACAGACTCGAGCGCTCTGCCGCTCGATTCCGCTCGACGATCTTCCTTCCGAACGAATCTGGGGCGAGATCGAGAAGCTGCTCCTTCTGGCCGAACCGCCGTCGATCGGCTTCGAGCTGGCGCTCGACCTCGGCGTGATCGACACGCTCTTTCCCGAGCTCAGGGCGCTCGTCGGCTGCGCGCAGGAGCCCGAGTGGCACCCCGAAGGGGACGTCTGGGTGCACACGCTGATGGTCATCGACGAAGCACGCCTGCGCATCGACGACCTGCCGCGCCCGCAGCAGATCGCGGTCATGCTCGGCGCCGTCTGCCACGATCTCGGGAAGCCGCAGACCTCGGCGGTCGTCGACGGACGGATCCGATCGATCGACCACGAGGCGCAGGGCGTCGCGCCGGCGACGGCTCTGCTCGACCGGCTGAACGTGCATTCGTTCGACGGCTACGACGTCAGGCGCGAGGTCCTCGGCATGGTCGCGCATCACCTCAAGCCGGGCGAGTTCTGGAAGGCGCGCGACCAGATCAGCGACGGCGCCTTCCGCAGGCTTGCCGCCAAAGTGGACCTCGAGCTGCTCGCGCGGATCGCCAAGTCGGACTGCCTCGGGCGGACCGGCCGGTTCGACTGCTCCGCGATGGACTGGTTTCTCGAGCGCGCGCGCGGCCTCGGCGTCGAGCACGCGCCCCCGGCGCCGCTCCTCCTCGGCCGTCACCTGCTGGCGCTCGGCATGGCGCCGGGACCAAGCGTGGGCGAAATCTTGAGGGTCGTCTACGAAAAGCAACTGGACGGGGAGATTGGCACGATCGAGCAGGGGATGGAAATTGCCAGAGCCTTGCTCTCTGCTCAAGTACGAAGTACGAAGGTCGAAGGCTGAGGTGAATCTCTCCTCTAGTACGAAGTACGAAGCTCGATGGCTGAAATGAAGCTCGAAG
>JBOGJB010000001.1:0-8670 GCA_050745085.1 Vicinamibacterales bacterium | reverse complement strand
ATCGATGACGAGGGTGCGCTGCGCGGTGGCGGGGGCGGCTGCGCAGAGTAGGATGCCGATCGCTAGCGTCGCCCGCCGCGCACGGAGGGGTCGGAGGTCACGGAGAGAGACAAACACGGAGACACGGGGGACACGGAGAAGGATTCTTAGAAGACCCAAAGAATCCTCCGTGTTCTCCCTTGCCTCCGTGACCGACGGACAAATCAAAAGCTCACCCGCGGCGCCTCGCGCTGCGCCGCATCCGGCACCTCGAAGAACTCCCGGTTCTTGAAGGCGAACAGCCCGGCGACGATGTTCGACGGGAAGACCTGGATCTTCGTGTTCAGGTCGCGCACGACCGCGTTGTAGTACCGGCGCGCGTTCTGAACGGCCTCCTCGATCTGCGCGAGCGTGTTCTGCAGCGCGGCGAAGTTCTCGGCGGCGCGGAGCTGCGGATAGGCTTCCGCGAGCGCGAAGAGGCCACGCAGCGCGCTCGTCAGCGCGCCTTCCGCCTGGCCGCGCTCGGCGGGACCGGCGCCCTGCACGGAGACGGCGCGCGACCGGGCGTTGACCACCGCCTCGAGCGTCTGGCGCTCGTGCCCCGCGTACCCTTTCACTGTCTCGACGACGTTCGGGATGAGGTCGTGACGCCGTTTGAGCTGGACGTCGATGTCGGACCAGGCGTTGTCGGCCTGGACCTTCAACTTCACCAGCCCGTTGTAGATGCCGATCACCGCGATGGCGATGACGGCGAGGATGGCCAGCACGATCAGGAGCATTCGGGCCTCACGGGCAGCCATAAAGGGCTGCGCTACGGGTCTCACGCCCAGGCGGCCTGTAGGGCCGCGCCATGTCTTTTCTATGCGGGGACGATTATAGTATGCCAAGATATTCTAGGTAACGATGCCGCGCCTGGAGTTCGGCCGCCGCTTGCGCTCCCGCTTCTGGCGGCCGGCGCCCCATGAGGAAGTGGACGCCGAGCTGCGCTTTCACCTCGAGATGCGTGCGCGCGAGCTCGAGCGCCAGGGGCTCTCGCCGGACGCGGCGCGCGCCGAGGCCGAGCGGCGGTTCGGCGACGTGTCCGCGGTCGCGCGCGAGTGCCGGTCGCTCGCGGCAGAACGGAATCGACGAATGGATCTCACTGACCACGCCGGGGACCTCGGGCGCGATCTGCGTGACGCGTTCCGTCAGATGATCCGGCGCCCCGCTTTCACGCTGACGGCGGTCCTGACGCTCGCGGTCGGCATCGGGGCGAACGCCGCGTTCTTCTCGCTCGTCAAGGCGGTCCTCCTACGCCCGCTCGCCTCCGACGAGCCGGATCGGGTGGTGCGGCTGTACTGGCGCGGCCCAAGCGGCGGCGCGATCTCCAGTTTCGCGTACCCCGAGTACGCGGATCTCGCCGCGCGCGCGCCGTCGCTGGCGCCGCTCGCGGCCGTCAACCTCGCTACGATCGCCTTCGAGGCGGATAGCCAGCGGGATCAGCTCCTCGGGGAGATCGCCTCGGCCGGCTATTTCGAGATCATCGGCATACGGGCGGCGGCGGGACGGACGCTTGGCGCGGCTGATGACCGCCGTGGGGCCGCCCCCGCCGCGCTGATCTCGCATCGCTACTGGACCCGGCGCTTCGGCGGCGATCCCGCGATCGTCGGACGCGGCGTTTCTATCAACAACCGGCGCTACACGATCGCCGGCGTCGCCGACTCGGGCGCTACCGGGAGCTTCGTCGGCGCCCCGGTCGACGTCTGGCTCGCGCTCGAGCCGTCGCTCGGCCTCCTCGGGCCGGACACCGCCAACGAGCGAGAGGGGCGGCGAGTGCTCAACCTGCTCGGACGTCTGGCGCCCGAAGCCACTGTGCCGCAGGCGCAGAGCGAGCTCGATGCGGCAGCGCCTGAGCTGGCCCGCCTTCGTACAGAGGACAAGCTTCGGCTCGAGCTGGGTCCGGGAACGCTGCTCCACGGGGGCCGGCGCACGATGGCGACGGTGTTTCTGAGCGTCGTGATGGCGCTCGTCGGCCTCGTGCTGCTCGTCGCGGCCGCAAATGTCGCCAATCTGCTGCTCGCGCGTGCCCTCTCGCGCAGCCGGGAGATGGCAGTCCGCACGGCCCTCGGCGCCGGACGCGGACGGCTCGTCCGCCAGCTCTTCGCCGAGAGCCTGGCGCTGGCCGCGCTCGGCGGCGCGGCGGGACTGCTCCTCACGCTCTGGCTGACGGGAACGTTCGAGTCCGTGGCGCTCCTCCCGGGGTTCGAGCTCCGGCTCGATCTGGCGCCGGACCTGCGCGTCTTCGGCTTTACGGCCGCGCTGACCCTCCTCGCCGGTCTGACGGCGGGACTCGCCCCCGCGCTGTCGGTGGCGCGCGGAGACGTGGTGACGGCGCTCAAAGAAGGATCGGGGACAGGAGGCAGCCGGCAGGCGACGCGGCTGCGTGCGGCCCTCGTCGTCGCACAGGTCGCGGTGTCGGCGATGCTGCTCGTCGCGGCCGGTCTGCTGGCGAAGAGCGCGCGCGTTGCGGCGGCAATCGATCTGGGCTTCGAGACGGCCAGTGCCGTCGCGACCGATCTCGATCTGGAAGGACAAGGCTACACTGAGGCGCGCGGGCTCGAGTTTTACTTGCAGCTCGTCGAGCGGGTTGGGGCGCTGCCGGGTGTCAGCGCGGTTTCGCTGGCCAATCGGGCGCCGCTCGATTCGTCGACACCGATCGTTCGCGTGACGCGCAACCCGGGAATGTCGACGACCGTCGATCCGGCGGCGGCGCTCGAAGCGACGTATCACGTGATCGGCCAGGACTATTTCGACGCCGTCAGGATGCGCCTCGTGGCGGGCTGGCCCTTCGATGCGCAGGATCGCTTCGGTTCGACACAGGTAGCGATCGTGAACGAAACGCTCGCGCGGCGGCTCTTCGACGGCACGGACGTGCTCGGCCGGCGATTCAGCCTGGTCGCGGGCACGGCGACCGAGCGGCGGCGCGAGATCTCGGGCGCGGTCGAGATCGTCGGCGTCGCCAGGGACGCGAAGTACCGCACGGTCGGGGAGCCGCCGCAACCGCACCTGTATCTGCCGCTCGAGCAACACTACGGGCCCGGGATGACGTTGATCGTACGGAGCGACTCCGGACCGCCACCGGTCACCGCCGTCCACGACGTGATTTCCGCGCTCGATCCGGCCGTTCAGGGGTTCTTCACTCGCACGCTCGTCGAGCACACGCGCGTGGCGTTGATCCCGGCCCGGCTGGCTTCGAATGTCTCGGGCGTCGTCGGGCTTCTCGCGCTTGCGTTGGGCGCCGTCGGACTCTACGGCGTCATTGCCTGCCTGGTCGGCGAGAGGACGCGCGAGCTGGGCGTGCGGATGGCGCTCGGCGCCAGCCGGCGGGCGATCGTGGCCCATGTGCTGGGACGCGCGGGAGCCCTCGCCGCGATCGGCACGGGTCTCGGCCTGGCGCTGGCGGCCGCCGGCGGGCGCGCGCTGTCAGGGCTGCTCTACGTGTCGCCCGTCGATCCAGTCGTGCTCCTGACGGTTGCGTTAACGCTCTGCGGCGCGACGCTCCTGGCGGCCTGGCTCCCGGCCAGACGCGCGTCACGCATCGACCCGCTGCTGGCACTCCGGGCCGACTGACTCACCAATCGTCAAACCTCACCAATCGTCAATCGCCAATAATCCCCAATCTCAATCCACATGGGCGTCTACCTCTCGTAAGACTCCCGCCTGGAAGCAGCAGACAGCTTAATGAGGTAGCGCGACGGATCCTTCCAGAACATCGTCCGCGCCTTGCTCAGATCTGCCGGACGTTGGCCGTGCGTGTTGCAGGGTCTTATCCGGACTTGTGGTGCCGAAAGCTGGTCTGTCAGTTTGTTTGCGCTTACATGGCCACTGTCAGCGGTTCGTCTCGTTGGGGTAGAGGCTTCGCCTAGTCCGCCGAGTTAGGCAACTGTGGCAGTGAACAGCCGGTCAGTCATGGCGCGGTTGTTGCTTATTGTGAGGCGCTCTCTGAAACAGTTGGGTTGAGAGGCGGACAGCTCATCGATTCAACTGCACGAGTGGCTCTGCAGGAAGAGGAGCTGTCTGGAGGGTCGCAATGAGAAGATTCGTTTTAGCCATCAGCAGCCTTCTCGCATTGACGGTCACGGAACTCTCGGGCCAGGTCTGGACCCATGAGATCTCTGATGGAAACATCTGGGTTAGGGTTGACGCGAATCGTGGAGGCGCGATCACGGATTTCCGAATTCGGGAGAATGAAGTCGTAAGGCGCAACATCGTGGACAACGGAGACTGGACTGGAAGACAGTTTCAAGTGTCCTTCTATCAAGGGAATTGGGGGCCTGACTGCTTCCCTTGTAACGCCTCCTGTTATTGGGGCTACAACCCTGTACAGGCCGGAAATGCCTGTCAGTGGTTTTCTGGCGGTGCGGTACTCGAACATAGCTCGACGCGTCTTGTTACGGAAACGTGGCCGCTGCAGTGGAACAACCAATACAGTCCCAGCACGTCGAGCATCCTCCTTCGACAGACGATCGAAATCGTTCAACCGTATGTGGCGCGAGTCGAGTACCGCGTAACGAATTTCGAAAGCTTCGCTTGGGACGGTACCTTGCACGAGCTGCCCGTGGCGTACGTCTTCACGGACTTCAACCAAGCCTATGCGTATCAAGGTCCAAGTCCATTCACGTATGGACCTGTTACAAACATACCGATCCCTTCGCATCAGTTCTCGACGACGGAACCCTGGATTGCGATCAGCGACGTGGCGGGATTCACGGTGGCTTTGTACGTGCCCGGAAAGTACACCGATTGGACGGTCAGCAGCGTCGGCAACGCCAATCTGATGCAGGCGTGGACGTCAATGCCACTCAATCAAGGACAGCAGGCAACGGCCGTGGTCTTCTTCGTTGGGGGATACGGTTTGAACGCTGTCAGGAGCCGGATCTACTCGCTTGAAGGACACTAATCGGTTCCAACTGGGCGAGCCCGACGATGGGCTCGCCCGGGTCCGCTTCCAGCCTCAGCGCGCCACAAAGTTGCCATTGCGCCACACGAAGGCGCATCCAGCCGTGGGCGCGATTCGCGCGCGTACGGACGCCATCTGTTCCTCGATTGCTACGGCGTCATAGAAGCCGTTTCGGAAGACATACACGCCGTCAATCGAGTCTGGAAGGCCCTCGAGGGCAAGGGCTGGGCAATTCGACTGGAGGGCCGTATCGCGTGCCGATGCCAGAACCGCGTCTCGCAGCATGCCAGCGCTCTTCCATCTCTCGAACTGCCGTCTCGAGTACGCCGATGCCGGCACTATCACTGCGCCGCATACGACGATCGCCGCCGTCCTTCTCCATGTGCCAACGGCCAGGGCTGCTGAGACGAGCTGTACGAGCAGGACAGCCCAGCCGAACGACGCAAGGTACAGATACCGTGACCCTTCTAGATCGGGGCCTATGAAGAAGTATCGGTAGACCGGCAGTATGGAAATCAGCGCCCACATGGCACCTCTCGCCGCCCGGCTCGCTCCGGCGCTGTCGTCGGACCACTTCCAGAACGCGCAAACAGAGATCACAATCACGCCCGCTACCGTGGCAACGGCAAGTTGTGGAAATCTCTCGATCGTCGCGGCCCTCATCGGCATTACCAGTCCACTCGCCAGCCGAGACGCCAACTCCTTGAGGAGATACCGGTCTGGCGGCGTCACATAGCCGCCCGGAAGTCCGAGCTGCAGCCGAACGACTACCGCCACGAGTGCAACCGTAGCGGCGAGCTTGATGAACAGTGCCGCGCGAGTCCTGCCGAGCCACAGCACCGTGAACAGCACTGGGGAAATCACCGCGGTCTCCTTGGTCGCGACCGCGGCGAGCAACAACAGAACGAAGACAACTGCGGTCACCGGTGTTCGGTACGGCCAGAGTGGCGCGGTCATCGCGGAAAGGACGAATGTCGCCATCAGAACATCCTGGATTCCCGAGCACCACGCGACGGCCTCGACGTTCGTCGGCCACACCATGAAAGCTGCGGCGGACACCGCGGCCTGCCACACGGAGAATCCTAGAGCGCCCGCCAGGCGAAACACGAGGAACGTGTTGAGCCCATGCAGCAGAATGTTGACGGCGTGGAGTGTAGACGCCGGCTCGCGGTTCAGAGCCGCAGCGGCGCGCCATATCACGAGTGGCAGGGGTCTAAAGAATTCCGCGGTCGGCGCGATGAACTCGTGGGTCAGAGCCCGGCGCCACAAAACGTAGTCGTCCGACAGAAAGCCAAGACCCAGAGCCGGGTAGTACAATACGGCAGTCGTCACAAGCGCCGCAGCCGCCGCAAACACTTTCGTCCTGACCGAGAGCCAGCCGACGCCCGTTACCTCTGGCGGGCGTTCCTTTCGATCGAACGAAGCAAAGGCGACGCCAAACACGACCAACCCAAAGAACGCGGCTTCGAGGTGATGTCTGCGGACACCCCAGAAATGGAAGTAGTACCCAGCAGCGAGAAAGATCGCTCGGAGTGCCCACAGGCACATGCCCGCCAGCAACACCCAACGGATGACCTTCGCGATGCGCTGCTGCGTCAGAGGTTGATCCCTTACGGCCGCTCGTACGATTCGCGCCTCGCCGCGGCCGACAGCTTGATCAGGTAGCGGCCCGGATCCTTCCAGAACATCTTCCGCGCCTCGTCGAGGCTCTGACCGCCCCCATAGCTGATCGACGAGCAGAGGTGTTTGATCATGTCCTGGATGACCGGTCTCGCGGACCCCCGCGCGGGAACGCTGAACTCCATGCCCTCGGCGCCGATCGCCTCGAGATCGACCTGGTCCACGTCCTCGACGTCCAGCCGATCCTTGATCGCGCCGAGCGACGCCATGCCGCGCAGCACCTTGAACGGGACCTTCACCGTCCGCTGCTGCTCCGGCAGCACGACCGGTTTCTGAACGACGTCGCCCGGTGTCTCGAGCGTGCCGGCGAAGGCGCTGCCGAGCATCACGGTGTCGCCGCCGCACACGAGTGCCTGGATCAGGCTGCCGTCCCGCTTGATGCCGCCGTCCGCGATTATTGGAAGGCCGTCGCCGAGGGCGACGCGGCATTCGACGAGCGCCTGGAGCTGGGGCACGCCGAAGCACGTCGTGATGCGCGTCGTGCACCCGCCGCCCGGCCCGATGCCGATCTTGATGCCGTCGGCGCCGCGCTCGGCCAGAAACGTTGCCCCCTCGGCCGTCCCGACGTTGCCGGCCACGAGCTCGAAGTCGCCGAACCGCTTGCGGAACTGCTCGATCGCCTCCGCCATCACCGCCGAGTGCCCGTGCGCGATGTCGATGACGACGACGTCCACCCCCGCCTTGATCAGCTCCGCCGCGCGCTCGAGGTAGTCCCCCTTCGCGCCGATTGCCGCGCCGACGCGTAATCGGCCCTGCGCGTCTCGCGTCGCGAACGGCAGGCGGCGCTGCTTCGTGATATCCCGCGCCGTGATCAGCCCGGTCAGGACGCCGTCGGCGTCGACGAGCGGCAGCTTCTTGACCTTCCGCTCGACCATCACTCGCTCGGCGGCATCGAGCATCGGCGGCGTCGGGCCGCGCACGACCGCGAGCCGATCGAGCGGCGTCATGCGATCCGACACCTTCGCTGAGCCGCTCACGAACCGGATGTCGCGCTCGGTGAGCAGCCCGCGCAGCCGGCGATCGCCGTCGACGACGACGAGGGTGCGCACGCCGGAGCGCTCCATGACGGCGGTCGCCTGCTCGATCGTCACGTCCGGGCCGATCGTGTACGGGTCGGGGATAATCCCGTGCTGCGTGCGCTTGACGATCTCGACCTCGCGCACCTGCGGCTCGATCTCGCCGGAGCGGAAGCCGCGGTCGATGATGCCGAGGCCGCCTTCCTCCGCCTGGACGATCGCCATCGGCGCCCGCGTCACCGTGTCCATGTTGGCCGAGACGATGGGCCGCTTGAGCGTCAGGCGGCGCGAGAAGCGGGAGGTCAGGTCGATGCGCGAGGGGTCGCGCCGCTCGAGAACGCTGAACTGCGGCGCGAAGAGGAAGTCGTCGAAGGTGCAGCCGCGGACGAGCTCGAGGAGCGAAAGGGGGTCAGACCCCTTCACTTCTTGGGATCTTCCAGATAAGTGTACCCGTGGAGGCCGTCCTCGTAGAACTGGAGGAGGCGTCCCGCCTCGGTGAAGTCGAGGCGGCCCTCGCGGACGGCGAGCTCGACGTCGGTCCGGAGCTTCCCGACGAGCGTGTTCGCGTCGAACTCGACGTAGTCGAGCACCTCGCGGACCGTATCCCCCTTGATGACCGACTCCAGCATGACGTTGCCGGATTGGTCGAGGCTCACGTGGACGGCGTGTGTGTCGCCGAACAGGTTGTGCAGGTCGCCCAGGATCTCCTGGTACGCGCCGACGAGGAACACACCGAGGTAATACGGGTCGCCGTTGAACGGATGGAGCGCAAGCGTGCGCTTGACGTCCCGCCGGTCGATGAACTGGTCGATCTTCCCGTCCGAGTCGCAGGTGATGTCGCCGAGCACCGCGTGGTGCGTGGGCGGCGTGTTCAGCCGGTGAATCGGCATCACCGGGAACAACTGCTTGATCGCCCAGCTGTCTGGACATGACTGAAAGAGTGAGAAGTTGCAGAAGTAGGTATCCGCCATCGTGTCGTCGAGGCCCTGCAGATCCTCGGGCACGTCTTCCATCTGCGAGACGATCTTTTTCAGCTTGACCAGGATCGCCCAATAC